>NZ_JBNMHC010000168.1:0-4764 GCF_050872565.1 Butyricicoccus sp.
CCTCTGACCATCAATTCCAGCTTGGTATCCTCCGCACCGACAAAATACAAATCTGTGTCGGAAACAATCCATTCGTCCTGCGCGCCAATGTCTGTGATGTATGTATATAGCTTTAGGGATGTATGATATTTTTGTTTATATGCTGCTGCAAATTGAGAACACATCGGGAATGTAGATACAACAGTCTCCACGCCATTTAGCAGCCGTTTCATCTTTTCTGCGACCCAAATTTGCATGAATGTATTGCATTTTCCCGCCATTTTATTGAGCTGATTATACACGCTGGGGCAATGATTGACCATCTGTGCAAAGCTGTGATAAATCATTGTGCTGCTGTTAGGAAACAGCTCCTCGATCAAATCTACCACGCGAACGGAAATCTCGCTGTCTATCTTGACCAGCTGCTGCCGAATCGCCTCTGCCACGCAGCAATGTCCCATGCCAAATCTTCCGGTTAAAATCAAAATTTCTCTTTGTTTCATCGTTTCACCTCTATCCCCTTGCTTGTATTGAGTATATCGGGTAAATATTAGGAAACTATGGAGCAAACCTTAAGATCATCTAAAGAATGCTTAAGATTTTCTAAAGAATTGGCCGGACAAACAGCAATCGGTTTACATGCTGGGTAAAACACAACATGCAAACCGATTGCATTGGTATTTTTTATTATTCCTGTGGAAAATCCACGCCGATTTTCTGCATCAGCTTGCGATAGGCTTCCAGTTCTTCAGTACCGTTCTGCGATTCCTTTGCCAAAAACGCCTGCATCTCTGCCCGATTCATGCCGACAGATTCCTTCATCGGTCCAATCGGCGTTTTGTCTGCATAGGATTCCAAGAAAGAATGCTTAATGCCGCGGCTCTTATAACCGGCAAACGTATCAATAGATACCGCGTGAATGCCATTGAAAATGCTCTTTTCAATATACGAATTATCTCGCTTGAGTCGGCGAATCAATGTCTTGATTTCCTGTCGTTTGGATCCGCCGCCGCCATTGTCACACATGGTGCAATTTTCCGTAAAGCGACATGCACACTGAATAAACTCCAAATCATTGTAGTTTTTCCATGCGATAATGGATTCTTCATGAATGCCATACATCGGGCGAATGACTTCCATGCCCGGGAAGTTATCGCTGTGCAGCTTCGGCGGCATGGTCTGAATCATAGAGCTGTAGAACATGCCCATGACAACCGTTTCGATGACATCATTGAAGTGATGACCCAGTGCAATTTTGTTGCAGCCCAGCTCCCGTGCCTTGCTGTACAAATGACCGCGGCGCATACGCGCACACAGATAACATGGGTCTTTCTCCGTCTTATTGGCTACTGCAAAGATATTGGTCTCAAAAATGGTAATCGGAATGTGCAACAGCTTGGCATTGCTTTCGATTTTCTGGCGATTGATTTCATTGTATCCCGGATCCATGACCAGATACACTACATCAAACGGTACTTCGCTGTGACGATGCAGCTGCTGAATCAGCTTTGCCATCAGCATAGAATCCTTACCGCCGGAAATACAGACTGCAATCTTATCGCCCGGCTGAATCAGCTGATAATCCCGCACCGCATGGGTAAACGGATTCCAGATTTCTTTTTTATATTTGGTAATAATACTGCGCTCGATGCGCTGATATGGCTCAAATTCTCGGCTCATTTCGTTAACTCCTTATAACATGCTTCAAAAGCAGCGAGAAATTCATTGATTTCTTCTTGCGTTGTCAAATGGCTCAAACTAATCCGCCAAGAGGACATGGCTGTTTTGCGGTCACGGCTGACGGCAAACACCGCTCTGGACGGCGTATTTGCCACAGAACAAGCGGATTTTACCGAAACGCAAATTTCCTTTTCATCCAATGCCTGCTGGAAGGCAGAGCCTTTGACATCCTGTACGCTCAGATTTAAAATATGCGGAATTGCTTGCTTCGGGCTGTTGATCCGTACCTTGGGATACGCAGACAGCTTCTCTCTCAGCAGGTCATTCCACTGCTTGACTACCGCTTGTCTCTGCGGCAGCTGTTCCAGCGCGAGCTGCAAGGCTGTCTCCATAGAAGCAGCCAGTGCCAGCGCCGGTGTGCCGCCGCGGTAAATCGTCGTGCTTGCGCCGCCATGAATGAGCGGCTCCAAAATCACGCCTTTGCGTTTAACCAAAATGCCGCAGCCATTGAGACCGTAAAACTTATGCGGCGCGATGCTCATGGTGTCTATCCCATCAAAGCTGACCGGCATTTTTCCCACTGCCTGTGTGGCGTCCACATGCAGATGGCAATCCGGATACTGCTTGAGCAGCTCCGCGATCTCATGAATCGGCTGTACGGTGCCCAATTCGCTGTCTACAGCGCACACGGCGACCATAACTGTATCTTTTCTCAGCAGTTCACGCAGATGTTCCAAATCCACTTTGCCTTCGCGGTCAATATCTACCAAGTCGATCTCATAGCCGCGTTCCTGCAAAGCGGTCAGCGTGCCGCTGACAGAGGAATGCTCTAACGATGTCGAGATGATGTGCTTGCCGACGTGGCGGCTTGCCCGCGCCATGCCTTTGATGGCAAGATTGTTGGCTTCACTCGCACCGGATGTAAAAATCAGCTCATCCGGCTGCACGCCCAGCAGCTGCGCTGTGTGAGCCAAGATTTCATCCATGCGTGCATGGGCTTCTCTTCCCGCCGCATGAGTGGAATTGGCATTGCCAATATAGCTCTGTTCTGTTTGTACAAAGGTCTGCAAAACCGCCGGATCTGCCGGTGTATTGGCAGAATAATCCAGATAAATCATGCGCGGCCTCCCACGCCGGAGAGATCCTTAATGACTTCTCCCGCCACAATCAGACCAACAACGGATGGAACAAATGCATTGCTGCCCGGAATATCTCGGCGTTCGGTGCACTTTCTCGCCGTTCCCGGCGGGCAAACGCAGTGATTGCGGCAACTGATTGCCATATCTTCAATCGGGCGCATCGGCGGTTCTTCCGAATAAACAACCTTTAATTTCTTGATGCCGCGCTTGCGCAGCTCATGACGCATAACGCGAGCGAGCGGATCAACCGATGTCTGATAAATATCTGCCACGCGGAACGCTGTCGGATCCAGTTTATTGCCTGCACCCATCGAGCAGATAATCGGTGTGCCTGCTTTGTGTGCCTGCATGACCATTTCCAGCTTGCCGGTAATGGTGTCAATCGCATCGACAATATAATCATACTGCGTAAAATCAAACTGATCCGCTGTATCCGGCATATAAAAAGTCTTATATGTATTGACCTGAATCTTCTGGTTGATGTCGCGCAGACGCTCTGCCGCTACATCGACTTTATACTTTCCAATTGTGCTGCGCAGAGCAAAAATCTGACGATTGATGTTGGTCAGACATACCTTGTCATCATCAATCAAATCAATCGTACCGACACCGCTGCGCGCCAGTGCCTCTACTGTAAATCCGCCGACACCGCCGACGCCAAATACGGCAACGCGGGCATTTGCCAGTCTGTCCATGCCCTCTTTTCCCAATAAAAGCTGTGTTCTAGAAAACTGATTTAACATAACTTCCTCACTCTGAATGATTTTATCTTATCTCTGTGTATGAATGGCACGTTCCAACCGGCGCATCGCTTCCTGCAACGTCTTGCGCGGGCAAGCAATATTGATGCGTTCAAAGCCCTCGCCGCCCTGTCCAAACATGGTTCCGGTATCCAGCCATAATTTGGCTTCGTGAACGATGACCTGTTTTTGTTCTTGGGGACTCCATCCCAATTTTCTTAAATCCAGCCAGACCAGATAGGTGCCTTCCGGCTCAATCATCGTAACTTCCGGCAGATGATCGCGCAAAAATTGTCGCACATATGCCAGATTATCTGCCAAATACAACTTGAGCTGTTCCAGCCATTCTGCTCCGGCTTCATATGCCGCTTGACATGCTGCCATACCCATGCAGTTCGTGCCGCCGCAGCCGCAGGCAGACAGTTCTTTTTTATAGGCGTGGCGCAGCTCTCGATGGGAAATAAAAATATTGGAATCCTGCAAACCTGCCAAATTAAAGGTTTTGCTCGGTGCCGTGCACGTGACCGTAAAATCGGCAAATTCCGGTTTTACCGACGCAAAAACATGATGGGTATGTCCCGCATAAGTAAAATCAGCGTGAATCTCATCGCTGACAACCAGCACGCCGTGCTTTTGACAAATTTCACCGACACGCAGCAATTCTTCTTTTGTCCAAACGCGACCGACCGGATTATGCGGACTGCACAGCAAAAACAATTTGACATGCTGCTCTACCATCTTGCGTTCCATGTCCGCAAAATCCATTTCATATTTTCCATCTTTTAATATTAACGGATTGACCACCAACTTCCGGTCATTCTCCGTGACTTTATTGGCAAAGGGATAATACACAGGCTGCTGAATCAAAACCGCATCGCCCTTTTGTGTCAGCGCCCGAATCGCAGTCGCAATGGCGAATACAACGCCTGGTGTGGTAACCAGCCAGCTGCGCTGTGTTTCCCAGCCAAAGCGTGACGCATACCAATGCTGTACGGCAGAAAAATAGTCCTCTTTGACGCCGGTATAGCCGAAAATGCCATACTGTACCAGAGCCTTGAGTCGCTCTATAATCGCCGGTGCCGTTGGAAAGTCCATATCAGCAACCCACAGCGGAAGCACATCCTCCGGCATTCCCATTTCCCGTGCGAAATCGTACTTAAAGCAATTGGTTCCTCTGCGCTCTATGACCGTATCAAAATCAACCGACATGGCATTCACCTTTCCAA
>NZ_JBNMHC010000169.1:0-4724 GCF_050872565.1 Butyricicoccus sp.
ATGCGATTGTCCTTGTTAAACAGGCTGACAACAACGGTCAAAACGATTGCCAGAGAAGCAGCCTTCTGCATGGTCATAAAGTTGCCGGATACCCAAACAACTAGCATAACCAGCGGGAGCAGCAAATAAATCTTCTTTACGAGATTGCGTGCTTTTGGAAGCTGTTCCTTCGGCATACCGTGCAGATTCAGTTTTTTTGCCTCCAGATGTACCGAGATAAAGATGCCGGCAAAGTAAAGAATTGCCGGAAGAATAGCACGGCCGATGATGCTGGAATACGGCACACCGACGAAATCTGCCATCAGGAAGGCTGCAGCGCCCATGATCGGCGGCATGATCTGACCGCCGGTGGAAGAGGTTGCCTCAACAGCGCCTGCAAATTCCGGCTTGTAACCGGTTTTCTTCATCATTGGGATGGTAACCGAACCGGTTGTTACCGTGTTGCCGACAGAGGAACCGGATACCATGCCGCACAGAGCGGAGGAGATAACGGATACCTTTGCCGGACCGCCTGCAAAGCGGCCTGCAATGCAGTTTGCCAAATCGATGAAGAAGTTGGAAATACCGGTGCGCTCCAAGAACGCGCCGAAAATAATAAATACAACGATGTACTTTGAGCAGACATTTACCGGAGTGGAGAAAATACCTTCTTTGGTGTAGAACAGGTTGCGCACGAGATAACGCAGTCTGCCAAAGAACTCCGGATTAGTCAGTCCGTATACCAGCGCATAGACAACAAATACACCGGCAACAATCAGAATCGGCAGACCGACACAACGGCGCGTTACCTCAATCAATGCCAGAATGGCAACGATGCCGACAGCAATCTGGAACCAGGTAAAGCGGGTACCCTGATTGATAATCTGATTGACATTGAAAGTAAAGTAGAAGAAGGAGCCGACGCCGGCTATCATAAAGATAATATCGCTAATCGGCATGTGATTGACTTTTTGATCGCCCTTCTTAGACGGATAAATCAAGAAGCCCATCAAAATAATGAGACCCATAAAGGATGTCAGACGGATTTCTTCCAAAAATGTTGCGAACAGTGTGACATAGATACACCACAGAGAGAATGCAGCGAGAATCACCGTGATGGCGATTTTCGGCTTGCCCTCCCAGATACGGGTGTTGGATTCTCTGTCATACTTGCGCATGACCGAATCAACATCGGCCTGTACGTCCACAGCCTCATCCGTGAGAACTTCTGGATCGTTCAGCTTGGTTTTTTCTTCGTTCTTATTCACAGATCCTGTACCCTCCTTATTCATCCGTATTCACGGTGATACCGTGCTCGGCATAGTATTTGGCAGCGCCTGCATGGTAAGGAACCGTTGTGATGCTGGTTGCTGTGTCCAGCTTCAGCTCTGCGCCCTTGGCATTTTCCTTGGTGATGTCATCGACATGGTCAAAGATAGCTGCCGTCAGCTTATAAACAGTATCCTCATCTGCCTGTGCAGAGACAACAACGGTAGCCTGTACCGTAATGGTATTGACCGGCTCGGTCTGTCCCGGATAGGTATCTGCCGGAATCGTATATGTTTTGTAGTACGGGCACTTGGACAAGATATTGTCGCGAACAGTACCATCAATATTAATCAGGTTGACGCCATTGGTTGTGGCAAGCTCTGTGATAGCAGAGGTCGGAGGTCCAGCAACGATAAATGCGGCGTCAATCTTGCCGTCCTTCAGAGATTCCTTGGAGTCCTCGAACGACTGGTACTGCGGCTTGATGTCCTTGATGGTCATGCCAGCGCCTTCCAGTACGTCTACTGCGTTGAAATATGTACCGGAACCAGCCTGACCGATGGATACACGCTTGCCACGCAGATCCTCGACAGAGGTGATGTCATCATCCATCGTGAGCAGCTGAACGGTTTCTGCGTACAGGGCACCGAGCGTACGGAAATCGTGTGTCGGGCCGTCCTGCTCAAAAGCACGGGTGCCGTTCCAGCCGTATGTCATAACATCGGACTGGGTAAAACCGAGCTGGAAGTCGCCATCCTGAATACTCTGGATGTTGACCTTGGAGCCACCCGTCGATACAGCGGTTGTACGCACACCAGCGTATGTTTTCATGTACTGTGCAAGTACGCCGCCGTATGAATAATACGTGCCGGCGGTGCCGCCAGTACCGAACATCATTCTGGTCTGTGACTCGGAACAACCGGTTAGACACAAGGCCATCATGACAGCGAGAAACAAGCTGATCATTCTTAATCGGAATTTCTTCACTTTTTGTTCTTCTCCTTTGTGTAGTTCGATTTGCAGAAATTTCTATATTCCTACAAATATCATTGTATCATTTATTCGTGCGGGATTCAATGCAAATACGACGGAATCACGTAGGAAATTTTCAAAAAAGATGCCAAAAATTGCACGAAATCCCCGATAAATGCATAGCGAAACCTTAACATATGCATATCAGATACATGACGTTCGGACACGAAATACTACAGAAGAAGTATAAAGGGATATTATGCTTCGGGTGGAAGATTACAGCGGAATTTGATAGAAATATCCGTGAGCTGAATGCGCTGCTCCGGCATTTTGTGGTTGGACAGATAATCATAGAGGATTTGAATCGGGCGGGTGCCCTGTGTCTCAATGTCCTGACCGATGACAAAGTCTACAATCCCTTGTTTGATGAGAGACAGGTTGGACGGCGTAATGTCATGAATAATCATGTGGATTTTTCCCGCCATGCCGGTCTCTTGCAGCGCTTTAGCAACGCCGCGGCGTCCCATCGATGACACAAAAATACCGTTTAATTCTGGGTCAGCTTGAATGGCACGGCAGGTGATCCGCTTGGCAAGCTCTCCGTCGAGAAAACAGCATTCCGGATGCAAAACCTCCATATTTGGATAGTTGGCCGACATTTCCTCTAAAAATCCTGTTAAGCGCTGGCTGTCCGCGTAGTGTCCGCTCTGCTGGCCGAGAATCGGGAGAATATGTCCGTGGCCGCCGGTCAGCATACCCATCAGTGCTGCGGCAGATCGTCCGGCGGCAATGTCGTCCGGTCCGACATACGCAAGTCGATTGGCATCGCTGATGTCTGTGTTCAGCGTGACAACCGGAATGCCGCCTTTTTCGCTGATCTGATTGATTTTATCTCGGATTAAGCTGTTTGCCAGCGGCATTAAAGCCAAGGCATCAATATGTTCAATTTCCACCAGCTCGTCAATCAACGCCAGCTGATGCTGAATATCTACTCCGTCCATCGTGCGGAGAACAATTTTTACCGGCAGCAATTCGCTGCTGGGAAATTCTTCAAACAAATGTGCCAGTTCTTTGACAAAATCAGAGGCGGCGGAGTGCAGGACAACGCCGATTTTCCATGTATTGAGCAAAGAGGGCATAAGACGGGCGGAAATATACCCCATATCTCGTGCTTTTTCACGGACGCGCTCGGCGACCTCTGGACGAATGCCGGGTTTGTTGTGCAGCGCACGGTCTACCGTGCCGCGAGAAACACCGCAGGCATCTGCAATTTGCTGCATTGTTACCATGATTTATCACGCTCCTAATGCTTGTATCATACCATAGATTTGCAGAGTTGAAAAGATGTGACAAATGCACGAAACTATTTTTTGTAACATGTGGATTTTGCGGGAAAATGAGAGATTTTTGGGCAATACATCTAAATAATCAGAGGGAAAACTAGAAGAAATCACGGGATTTTGCACGTGGAAATGATAGTGCGGCAAATTGCTTGAAACAAATGCACAAAAATGGTATCGTAAGAGGCAGAAGAGAGGACGACCAAAACAAAGCATGATGTGGTTCGGCGCGCAGCACAATTTGCTGCTCTTTTCTGTGGATTTCCGATGCATACGATCCCAAGCCGTGTGCATCGGTCTCCATCCGCTTCTTTCAACAACAATGATTCAACAAAAGGAGAGTATACACATGAGATTAGGTTTTAATGAAGCAAATGACCGTTTTTGTCAGGGACACACCGTAATGCAGGACTTGGAGCTGTGCGAGAAGTATGGCTTTGACTGCATCGACATCCAGTCCGAGTGCCTGAACCGTGATCTGGAAAAGGGCATTGTGACCATCGAAGAGCTGGGCGAGTGGTTCTCCACCCATCACCTGAAGATGCTGTCTTACAATGCGCTGTGCTTCTTTAATATGAAGCAGACCGCAGAGGAGAAGCAGGCTGTTATGGACGAGCTGGATGAGATCATTCGCCGCTGCAACATTCTGGGATGCAAGATGATTGTTGTCGTTCCGTCTCAGGACATGAAGGAGCGCGGCTTACAGCCGACTCGCAAGGAAATCCGTGAGGATGCCGTTGCTGTTTTGAAGGAAATGGTAAAGAAGGTTGAGCCGTATGGCATCAAGCTGAGCTTGGAGTTCTGCGGCGCACCGGATATGACCATCAACCGCTTTGAGGATGCTTATGCCATTGTTGAAGCGGTAGATTCTCCGCTGGTTGGCGTGACGCTGGATCAGTATCATTTCTATGCTATGGGTTCTGGCTGGGAGTCTCTGGAGAAGGCTGACGGCAAGAAGATCTTTGTATGGCATCTGAACGGCACAGAAGATATGCCGTGCGGCGCATACTATAACAACGATGAGAAGCGTCTGTGGCCGGATGCAGAAGGTGATTGCCTGCCGCACGCTCGTTATGCAGATACGCTGAAGAAGATCGGCTTCGAGGGCGACTGCTGCACCATCGAAATCTTCCGTCCGGCATACTATGAGATGACGCAGGAAGA
>NZ_JBNMHC010000170.1:0-4724 GCF_050872565.1 Butyricicoccus sp.
CGACTGGCTGGTGGAAACGCCCCACTTAAAGCTGCCTTCGTCCGGCTCCATCTCACCCATCAAAATCTGGAACAGGGTTGTTGCTGCCTGCTCGGTCTTGCCGACAAAGGCAATTTTATCGCCGCGTGCCACGCGGAACGAGACATGATTGAGTACCTTTTCGCCGTCAATCGTCTTAGAGATGTCCTTGACCTCCAGAATATCCTTACCCGGCTCTCTATCCATCTGGAAGCCGACAAACGGATAGCGGCGGGAAGATGCCGGCAGCTCGTCAACCGTCAGCTTATCAATGAGCTTTTTACGGCTGGTTGCCTGCTTCGACTTGGACTTGTTTGCGGAGAATCGACGAATAAACTCCTGTAATTCCTTAATCTTTTCGTCTGCCTTCTTTTTCTGGTCGTTCAAGGTACGCTGTACCAGCTGAGATGACTCATACCAGAACTCATAGTTGCCGACATACAGGCGAACCTTGCCGTAGTCAATATCGACGATGTGGGTGCAGACATTGTTGAGGAAGTGACGGTCATGGGATACGACGATAACCGTACCTTCGTAATCTGCCAAGAAATCCTCCAGCCATGCAATAGAATGAATATCCAAATGGTTGGTCGGCTCGTCGAGCAGCATAATGTCCGGCTTGCCGAACAGTGCCTGTGCCAGCAGAATCTTGACCTTTTCTGCGTCCGTGCGGTACTTCATGCCGCTGTACAGAATATCATCCGCCTTGAGTCCAAGACCTTGCAGCAGACGAGCCGCCTCTGTGTCGGCATTCCAGCCGTCCAGCTCTGCGAACTCCGCTTCCAGTTCCGCAGCGCGGTTGCCGTCCTCTTCCGTAAACGGATCCTTTGCATACAGCGCATCCTTCTCCTGCATGATTTCATACAGACGCGGATTGCCCTGAATAATGGTATCTACAACGGTAAATTCATCAAAAGCAAAGTGATCCTGACGCAGAACCGACATGCGCAGCTTCGGGTCAAGCTCTACCGTACCGGTAGACGGTTCCAAATCGCCGGACAACATGCGCAGGAATGTAGACTTGCCCGCACCGTTTGCACCGATGACACCGTAGCAATTGCCTTCGGTAAATTTTAGATTGACATCGGAGAACAGATTGTCTCCATCAAAGTTAATGCTCAAATGATTGACGGTAAGCATGAAAAACCTCCTGTAAAACGATAAAGAATAGGGGGGGACCTGTGTTATACAATAAAATCAAGCAGCAAACCGGCCACTACCGCTGCAAGATAGGTGCAGCCGATAATCTGCCAAGCGGCTTTTTTGCGCGGTGCTTCGCGCAGCAGCAAAATAAAACCAAAACCGGCTCCGGCGGAAAGTCCGGCAATCACACTGCCAAAGCTGATGGTGCCTGCGGTAAACAGCTGTACCAGCAAAACCGACACAGCACAGCCCGGAATCAAACCAATCAGCGCACACAACAGCGGCTGTAAATGCGAGCCTTGCAGCAAAATCGTCGCCAAGGAATCTGCGCCGAGCAAATGAATGATGGTATTGAGCACCAGCATGGTAATCACGAGAAATACCGTAGTATTTGCCGTGCGAATCAGTGCCGAACGCCACAGCGATTGATCGCCGCAGCAGGAACAGTTCGCATTGACCTCATCCATATCCAGCTCATCATCTTCCGGCCAATCGTCAACATCCCAGTGTTTGCGGAACCAGAGCAAATAAAACAGATAACCGGCGATAATTGCAATGCCAATTTTCACGGCAATGAGCAGCACAATTTCTTTCCAGCTGCAGCCGCCCGCGAGCAAAACCGGTATTGCCTCATCGGATGTGGACAAATACACGGCAATCAGCGTTGCCGGTGCCAAAAATCCGCGGCAGTACAGGACAGAACAGCCCATCGAAAAGCCGCACTGCGGGATCGCGCCAATCAATGCGCCGATGACTGGCCCCGCCGGTTCTGTGCTTGTGACAACGCGGGTCACGGCGTCCATATGATTTTCCATCCAACTGATGACCAGATATACAACAAAGAGAATCGGAATGGTTTTGACAATATCCATAATACATTCCGTCCATACTTCCAGCACAGAAGCTCACTCCTCTCTGAAAAACGAAAAATAAAATACAAATCGTTTAGACAGTATAGCATACTTGCGCACAAAAAAACAGGGGCAGGATTCATAAGAAACCTGCCTCTTTTGCGTCGTTTTCGGTATTTATTTGCTTCGCTCTGTGCGCTGACGCTCCAGCATTTCACCAAAGGCGAGAATCGTCTCCACAGCGCCGTCAATGCCTGCTGTGCTCGTCGAAACGCACAAGTCATAGCTGGACGCATCGCTCCAGCGCTTGCCGGTATAATAGTTATAATAACTTGCACGCTTTTTGTCGCGCTTGGTAATCGCGTCCTCAATGCGCTTTTCCGGCATACCGAGATCATGAATGGCATGGTTCTTTCGATACTCCATATCTGCTGTGCAGAATACGCGAACAACATCCGGACGCTCGCGCAGAATATAGCTGCCGCAGCGTCCTACGACAACACACGGGCCCTGTTCCGCTGCCTCACGGATAATTTTTGCCTCTTCGACAAACAGCTTGTCGCTCATGTTGAGGTCAGAGGACTGCGTAATAGAACCTGCCGCCGTATAGCTTCCCATGACAAGAGAATACAAAAAGCTGTTGGTCGGCTTCTCATCAAATCCTTCAAAAATCTTGCGGCTGACGCCCGCATTTTTCGCTGCCATATCTACGATCTGGGAGTCGTAGAACGGAATGCCCAGCATCTTAGCCAGACGCTCTCCGACAATATGTCCGGCGGAGCCGAATTCTCTCTCAATTGTATAAATTGTTGCCGTTGTCATGACATCAATCCCATCCTTTCCGAATCTCTTTTCTGCTGTATTATACCATATTTTTGTTACTGTGAAAAGCAAACGCACAGAATTTCCCGATTCCGTGCACGTTTCCCGTCAAATTGCCGCATTTTTCGCCCGCCAAAACCACCAAAACGCCGCTCTGTTCTTTAGAAAAACCTCAACATTTTTCACGAAAACGCACGCAAAAGTTGCCGTTTTCCGTCTTTTGCGGTACAAAAACATTGATTACAGATATTGCATGTGCTATAATGGACACAAAATACAGGATAATAGGTTGTTGCAGAATATACATATTTCTGCACAGAGACAAGGAGTGTCATTTATGATGCAGACATTTGATGAAAGCGCATGGTACACCATTGCAGCGAAGGTCAGCGGCAAGGTTATCGAGGCGGAGAACGCTTCTGACGAGAACGGCGCAGCCGTATGCCTGGCAGAGGCAACCGGCGCAGACCAGCAGCTGTGGTCGATCACCCATATTGACGGCAAGTACTACAAAATCGCAAACAAGAAATCGGGCAAGGTGCTGGACATCATCAGCCTGGGCGTTGTAAACGGCGCAAATCTTCACCAGTGGGAGTATGTGAACGGCGACAGCCAGCTGTGGTTCTTCGAGGAGAAGGCAGACGGTGCCGTTGCCATCAAGTCCGCGATGTCCGCCAAGTGCATTGACATTGTTGGCATGAACGCAGAGGCAGACGGCGCACATCTGCAGATCTGGGTCGACGTAGACGGCGACAACCAGAGCTGGTTCATCCGCGAAGCACAGGCAGAAGCTCCGAAGGCAGAAGAGGCAAAGACCGAAGAGCCGAAGGAAGCTGCTGTAGAAGCTCCGAAGGCGGAAGAAGTAAAGACGGAAGAGCCGAAGGCTGAGGAAAAGACCGAAGAGACTCCGGCAAAGAAGACCACCACGCGCAAGCGCGCTGCTTCTACCACTACCCGCAAGACCGCTGCTAAGAAGACCAACGAGTCCCGCGCAAAGCGCAAGCGCAGAACCAAGGCGGAAATGGCAGCTGACGCTGCCGCAGCTCCGGCAAAGAAGACCACAACCCGTACCCGCAAGACTGCTGCCAAGAAGACAGCTGCTGAGGCACCGAAGGCTGAGGCTTCCAAGACCGCAGAAACCAAGTAAGAACCATATTGTATTCTCATGCAAGAACGCCAGAACCGGAAATTTCCGGAACTGGCGTTCTTTTGTTGTACCGGTGTATATCTTATGATATAATGAGCACAGAAACAAAATCTGTATTTTTTTAACGAAATAGAAACGAGGTGTTTGTATGATTTACGATGCACGAGCTAGAAAAGACTACAAAGCGCAAGCGCGGGCTGACATCCGCAAAAAGTTCTGGCCGACCATCGGCGCGGTAATTTTGGCATCTATTCCGCTGATGCTCATGAGCGTTATCATGGCTATCGGCATGGACGGTCTGGATTCGCTGAATGATGCATCCGGTTTTGATGCTGTTTTGGCTGCCTACGGCAAGCTCGCCAAATATGGTGCATTATATGCCGTGATCTACTTCTTTGTCGGCTCTCCGATTACGTTCGGTGCCAAGCATTACTATGTATCGCGAGCACGCGGTGAAGATTCGACCATCGGTCTGATTTTCCAGCCGTTTACCAGCGGCAAGAGCTATCTGACCTCGCTCAAGCTGACTTTATCTATTGGCATCCGCTCTCTCGGCTGGCTGGTTATCACCTATGCCATCATACTGGTCGGCTTGATTCCGCTGGTCTCCTCCGCTTTTTCGGATTCTGACATGCTGTTTGGCGTTCTGCTTTTCCTCTATATCATCGTGATCTGTGTGGTTGCCGCTTGGGCTTCCGTAAAGATCCGCCGCTATGACGGTGCATACATCTGCATGATTGACA
>NZ_JBNMHC010000171.1:0-4723 GCF_050872565.1 Butyricicoccus sp.
ATCCACTTCATACTGTGCGACCATTTTCACATACTGATCCACCATTTTCCGCTTCCATTCCGGCAAGTACTGATACTCGACAATGGTGCTGTTCGGCTGTGTATCCGGTTCATCTTCATGACTAACCGTATCATCAAACAAATCGATAATGCGAATTTCTAATGCATTGCAGATTTTAAACAGCGTGTACAGCTGCGGCCGCGTTTTTTCATTCATGATTTCGTTTAATGTCGATACAGATATATTCGCTTTTCGTGCAGCTGCATATACGGAAATGCCTTTTGCCATGCATATTTTTCGCATTCGCTGCACTAAATTGGTGCATTCTTTATCTGGATCATAATACATAACGTAAACTCCTCTGTTTGGCAAATCATTTGCTAGCCTTTCATCTCTCTGCTGAAATGCACTGCAAATATTGTCCATACAGTGTAGAATTCAGTTTCTCTCCGGCCTGTTCGACTTGTTCTTCAGATAAATATCCATGTTTATATGCAATTTCTTCTAAACAAGCCACATATCTGCCTGTATCTTGTTGTATTTGTTTAATCTGCTGTGCCGCTTCCAAAAGACTGTCTGCGGTTCCTGCATCCATCCATACAAAATCAGACGCCAAAGGTATTACCTGTAATTTGCCGCTTTCTAAATACAGACGATTGAGATCGGTAATCTCTAATTCGCCTCTAGCAGACGGCTGTAAGGTTTTGGCAAGCTGCAACACATCAGAATCATAAAAATACAATCCCGGAATGATATAATTGGATTTTGGATGTTTTGGTTTTTCTTCCAAGCTAATCGCCTTACCATGTTCATCGAATTCCACTACGCCAAAAGCACGTGGATCTTCTACATAATAACCAAATACAGTTGCGCCATCCTGTGTAGCAGCTCCCTGCTTTAATTTTTCACACAGATCTTTGGCATAGAAGATATTGTCTCCGAGTACCAAACAAGCAGAATCTCCCGCTACAAAATCCTCTGCGACTAAGAAAGCATCTGCTATACCACGTGCGACATACTGTACTGCATAGGTAATATGTACGCCAAAAGCAGAACCGTCCCCCAATAGCTTTCGGAACGTCTCTTCTTCATCCGGTGGGATGATAATCATAATATCCCGAATATCTGCTTCCATTAACACAGCAATCGAATAGTAAATCAATGGCTTGTCATATACTGGCAATAACGGTTTGCATACCGGTTTTGTCATTGGATACAGCCGAGTTCCCTTTCCAGCTGCCAAAATAATCCCTTTCATCCGTATTCTCCTCTATTCCTTCACTTCTGTATAGAACATCTGAATGATCAAATCATACAGCGCTTCTTCATCCACATAGCATTCATCATGCTCTTCCCCTGCTTTGGTTGTGCCCGGAACCGTTTCGATTTCCTGTTCCAAAAAATCATAAGACATCATCGTCTGCATCTCATACATACTCAAATCTGTGAATGCATAAGAATCCAAATTTAATTTATTGTAGACAGTCTGGAAATCATTACCATTCTGGTGCATATACTCCTGCATGGTGTGAAACAATGCTCGAATGTATTCCGTCTGCCGCTGCATACGGCTAAGATTGCTGCCGGAGACGGTAATATCTCGTTTGCGGACAAAAGTCTCTGCCATATCTCCTTTTAAAGTAATTGTCGACCCGGCTTTGAATGTTGGATCAACATTGGTTGCGTCCTCTGACAAAGTCAGTGTTACGCCGCCAAGCGCATCATTGACTGCCGTAATGCCGTTTAAGTTCATGGAAAAATATCCATCAATCGGCAAATCATACAACAATCTAGATACTGCTTTTTCTGATGCCCAGCAGCTGCTTTTTTCGCCTGTTCCATACGCATACTGCAAAGCAATTTGCGCTTGGATTGTCGAAACATATTTGCCAGCGACATCATAGGTATCTATATCTGTCATAGTATCACGGGAGATTTGCAGAATCCGTGCCGTTTTTTTCTGCTTATCCATAGACAAAACCAAAATGCAATCAGACTGACCGGCCTCACCCGGCATATTTGTTTGCGAAAGGTTTTGTGTCGTATCAATGCCAAGGAACAACACATTCATCAGATTTTTATTGTACTGATAGGTTTTTCCTTTGTAATGAACGATATTGGATTCTGCACTCGCCCCTGACCCCAGACTGACATTTCCCGTCTGAAGCGCAGCATTTCTCTTCGCGTTCTTTACAAAATATCCAGCCACCAAAACGATAGCGATAACAAGAACAGCTATGCTGATTATGATTTGTTTTCTTTTTTTCGTATTACTTCTCATCAATCAGCACTGCCTCCACCAAAAAACGCTGTTTGTCATTTCCGTTGCATGTAGACAACGTAATGATTTTATCCTCTGTTGTCACATTGACGCTGTCATCCCAACAGGTCGCCATATTTCGCACCGCTTTGAGTGAATCCAAATAGGCTTGACGCTGTTCTTTGTTGACAAAATCAAACGAATACATAATATGTCGATTGTCATAGGTAACAGCTGCAAAAACCTGATAGGTTCGGATATGATCTGGTGTATAAATGGTAATCATATTATGCTGCTTAAGATAATCAATATCTTCATAATACTCCAAATCAGCAAACATGGTATGATTACGCATTTTATGACCGTAAATCACGGTATTAAAATCCAAAAAGTCTTTGCTGTTATAATTTTCTGTATAAATTGATCCCGGATAGCCAGATTTTCCCTCTGGTGTGTGGAACAGATAATAATCGTTATCCGTTTCACTCTGTAAAATCGGATAATCCACTGTAGTATCTGGGATACGAATCCATGCATAAATATCTGGATTCTCCTGCTGTAGCTTTTGAAAATCAATCGGAATATCCAGCTTTTGTGCCGTTTCCGCAGAGCCGCTGCCTACAGATTGCTTTGCAGTCGACGTTTGATTTTCTGCCGAAGCAGGCTGCTCAGCAGTCTGCTTCTGACTATTTTGCCAGAAACAGACTGCAATCAGCCCTAAAATACATAAAAACAGAATAGGAAAAACAATCTTTTGTTTTTTTCCAATCTTCTTTTTCATGATTTTGCTCTGCCCTTCTTATGCTTGTGGTTGCTGTTGTTGGTCTCATGCGGGTCAATATCTGGGAAGATAGCAAGCGTCGGAAGACCCAAGTATCTTTCCACATCTTCTTCGCTGACGATATGATCGTTCATCAAGAAATTCAAGACCAGAATGACCAAAACAACACCCAAACCAGCGGCAACGCCCATGCATGTATTCTTGGTGACATTCGGACTGGACGGTTCCTTCGCAGCTTCTGCTTCTTCTACCGTTGTCGGCGCATCGGTTTTGGTGATTTCTGCCATTTTTTCACTGGTCTGTGCTGCCACTGCATTGGCGACAATTTCCGCGGTTTCCGGATCGTCACTGGTTGCCGTAATGACAAGCAGTCGCGTTGCATTATCCGTTACCGTAACCATGTCTTTCATCTGATCTCTGGTGATGCGCTCGCCAGTGTCCTTTTCAATCTGCTCCGAGGCGCCATCCAATACCGGATTGCTCGTTGCAATAACAGAAAAGTCTTCTGCCAGCTGCTCGCCAGTTGTCATGTCCAACGCTGCCGAAATACTCGTCGTCTTGGACAACACATAGATGGTTGCAGAGGACTCATACATTGGCGTAATCAAAGACGTCGTTGCGAAAAAGAAAATCAAACCGCCCACAATGGCACCGATGGTAAGCAGCCACCAGTTGCGCAGCAGATTTTGCAGCAACTCCAGCAGATCAATTTCATCTTCCTGCATATTGGTACTGTTGTTCATCGCTGCCCTACTTTCTCGTCCTGTTTGGTCTCCTGCTTTGTTCCGTAAGATCCATAGCCATATCCGCCGTAGCCGTAGCCATAATAGGAACCACGCTTGCCATAATACGGAGATCGAGAGTAATAATACTTACCTCTGCCAATATCCGCTTTGGTTATCACGCAGCCCAAGATATTCTTGTTTGCGGCGCGCAGCTGTTCCACCATGCTTCTCGCCACATTGCGGGAAATGCTGTCTGATGCAGTGATGAAAATGGAGCCATCACACTGCTTCGCGATGATTGCGGCATCAATGACAGCGCCGATTGGCGGTGTATCAATGATGATGTAATCAAATTCCTCTCGCGCTTTTTCCAGCATAGCCGCAAAACGAGGATTGCCAACCAGCTCCGACGGATTGGTCGGGAAGGTGCCTGCAACAATCACAGACAAGTTTTCGATGTTGGTGTCGTAAATCACCTCATCCAGACTCTTCTGACCAGAAAGCAGATGGCTCAAGCCAAATTCTGCGTTTTTAATGCGGTACTCGCCAATAAAGATGGA
Organism: Butyricicoccus sp.; assembly: GCF_050872565.1. GTDB lineage: Bacteria > Bacillota > Clostridia > Oscillospirales > Butyricicoccaceae > Butyricicoccus_A. Next base: position 4,327 of record NZ_JBNMHC010000171.1, read on the forward strand.
TTTTCGAAGATCTGCATCGACAAACAACGTCTTTTTTCCTGCATCAGCAAATGCACTTGCCAGATAAAAGGATGTTGTCGTTTTGCCGTCATTTGGATGTGCGCTTGTGATGGCAAGGACGCGATTTTCAACGCCAGTAAATTCGATATTGGCGCGCAGAGTCCGAATAATTTCCCCCTTCTGCCGGTCCAACTTTCCTGTCGGATTGATGGTTATGGTGTTACGTCCGATCACTAGCCACAGTTCCTCTCTTCTTTACAACTAAGAAAATTCCCCCTGCTGCAATAGCAACCACCGCAATCACGGCTCCCATCGGAAGCGCCGGTTCACCGGTCTTCGGAGAAGTCTTGTCAGTCTTGCCGACCTTATCCATGTTGTTTGCGGTCTTGGTATCTAC
>NZ_JBNMHC010000172.1:0-4718 GCF_050872565.1 Butyricicoccus sp.
GTACAGGAGCTGTGTCAGCAGGTACCGGCTTCTCGATTGCTGGCATACACAAAGATTTTGCAGGAATCGCTGCTGCATATCCCTCATGCGGCAAACCGCCGGATCGAGGCAGAGCTGTGCGTGGTTCGGCTGTGTGAGCTGAACGCAGATGACTATGATACGTTGAGTGGCAGAGTGGATGCACTGGAAGAAAAGCTGGCGCATGGCATTGTGGCAGCAGCTCCCGCGCCACGGCAGGCGGTACCGGAAGATGGCTTTCCATCCGATGCAGATGCTCCTCCACCCGGAGAAGATGACATGCCGCCGATGATGGGCGCGCCGGTGCAGCAGAAAAAGGCGGCACCGCCGAAGAAGCTGGAGAGCTGCCCAGAGTGGGATGCCATCACAAAGGCGACACAAGGCGTGCTGCCGATGAGCAAATTTGCCCAGCTGACCATGACGAAGGGCGTGATTTCCGGCAATGAGCTGTATGTGCTGTGTGATGACCCATTTACCTGCGAGCTGTGCAATGAAACCGCAGTAAAGCAAGCACTGACGCAGGCGGCACAACAGGTGACGGGACGAGCTCTGCGTGTCAAAGTATTGGAAGAGAACAGCATCGGCACGCTTTCCACGAAAGCGAACCCTGTGGATGAAATCATCCGCAAAGCCGGTGAACTGCATATAGATGTTGAGATCAACGATTGATACAGGAGGAATAACAATGGCTAGAAAGTTTAACGGATATGGCAGAGGCGGCGCCGGTATGGGCGGCGGCATGAACATGAGCGCAATGATTAAAAAGGCGCAGAAGATGCAGGAAGAGATGGTAAAGGCACAGGAAGAGCTGGGCAACAAGGAATACACCGCAACCGCAGGCGGCGGAGCAGTTACCGCAGTAGTCAAGGGCTCCAACAACCTGATTAGCCTCAAGCTGGATCCGGAAGCAGTGGATCCGGATGATGTAGAAATGCTTCAGGATCTCATCGTCACTGCAGTCAATCAGGCACTCAAGCAGGCAGATGAGGAGAGCGCAGCAATCATGAAGCAGGCAACCGGCGGCGGAATGCCGGGACTGTTTTAATCGTCCATGAATTATTTTGCACCATCAGTCGAAACGCTGATTGATGAATTTGCCAAGCTGCCCGGTATCGGGCGCAAGACCGCCCAGCGATTGGCGTTTCACATTTTGAATTTGCCGAAAGAGGATGCGGATAAGCTCGCGCAGGCGATTACAGCGGCAAAGAGCACGATTCATCTGTGCCCCAAATGTCAGAATCTGACGGATGAGGAGCTGTGTCCGATTTGTGCTGACCCGGCGCGGGATCACAAGACGATTTGCGTGGTGGCGGATCCAAAGGATGTGCTGGCGTTTGAAAAGACGCGCGAATATCAGGGCTTGTATCATGTCCTGCACGGCACGATTTCTCCGCTCAACCATGTCGGACCGGATGATTTGAGCATCCGAGAGCTGCTGCATCGCGTGGCAGAAGATGACATTGAAGAGGTCATTTTGGCGACCAATCCAGATACAGAAGGCGAAGCAACGGCGATGTATTTGGCGCGGCTGTTGAAGCCGTTCCATATTCGCGTCAGCCGCCTTGCTTATGGCATTCCGGTCGGCGGACAGCTGGAGTATATCGACGAAGTGACGCTTATGCGTGCATTGGACGGCAGACAAAATATCGAATAAACACAAAGGCGAGCTGTTGCATCAAGCTCGCCTTTTTTGTACAAAAATCTGGCGCGATTGTAGTAGTCAAGCTTGCCATGCCATGCTATAATGCAACTACGATCTAACAGATAAAGAGAGGAATAACATATGGAGAAAACATCTGCGATGCAGTCGATGTCAAAATCAAACCGCTATTTGATGCGGGATATTTTTCTGGCGTATTTGGTCATGGGCATTTATCTGACGCTGATTGGCTCGGCACTGCCGTCGATTAAGGAAGAATATCATATTAGCTATCAGGTCGGCGGCTGGATGATGTCGGCACAGCAAATTGGGTATCTCATCATGGGCATTGTGGTCAGCTTGGCGGCAAAAAAGCTCGGTGCAAAACGAACTTACCTGTTTTTCGGTGTGTTGGCATTTGTCGGCTTGGCACTCATGACGGTAATCGGCAATCCGGTGGTTTTGATTTTTGCTATGCTGCTGACCGGCATCTGCAAAGGCAGCACGGCGAATATCGGCAATCAAATCACCAGCACGGTTTCCAACAATGACAGCAGTTTGCTCAATTTGGCGCAGGCGTTTTTTGCGATTGGTGCGTGTGCAGCACCGCTGATTGCGATGGTGTGCGGGGCATCTTGGCGCATGGCATTTGGCATTACCATTGCCTTGGGAATCTTGTCTTTTGTGCACGGCCTTCGCACAAAGATTGGACCGGAAGCATTCAAAGTAGAAGAAAATACAGGAAAAATGAATGTTGGATTCTTCCGAAAGCCGATTTTTTGGATTTGCTGTGCATTGCTGTTGTGCTATTTGGCGTTTGAAGCATCGGTCATGGGTTGGCTTGTGACGTTTTTCATTGATTCCGGTGCGGTCAATGCGCAGACGGCGCAATTGCTGGCGACAGCACTGTGGGGCGCACTACTGATCGGACGGTTTGCCAGCGCATGGTTTGCCACACGGTTTTCGCCGCAGCAGATGATTTGCGTCATGACAATCGGAACGGCGATTTGCTTCTCTGTGATGATGTTCAGTCATTCGCTGGTTCCGATGGCAATCGGCACGTTTGGCGTAGGACTGTTTATGGCAGGCATGTATGGCACAACGCTGGGCGGCAGCGATAATCTCATTGGACAGTATCCGATGTGCATGGGCATGTTTATTGTCATTCCAGGCGTTGGTTCTGCGGTGACGCAAAGCGTCATTGGTGCGATTGCAGACCGCATTGGCATTCGCGGCGGTATGTATGTACTGTATGTTCTCGTCGCTCTCATGCTGGTGGCAACCGTGTTGTTTGTTCTGCATGGAAAGAAAAAAGCATAAGCAAAAAGGGTACGCAGTGTAAAACCTGCGTACCCTTTTATCATGATGGATGTTATGGAAAAAGTGGAAGGATTACTCAATCATAATCTTCTTGGATTCCGGCAGAACCTGCTGTGCTTTCGGCAGTGTCAGCTCCAGAACACCGTCCTTGTACGAAGCGGTGATGGCGTTTTCATCAATGCCGGAAACATCAAAGCTGCGGCGGAACGAGCCGTAACGGCGTTCGCGGCGGATGTATTCGCCCTTGTCGTTCTTTTCGTCATCGTTTTCGGTGTGCTGGGCGGTAATGGTCAGAATACCATCCTTGACATCCAGCTGAATGTCTTCCTTGTTAAAGCCCGGCAGCTCAGCTTCTAAGATGTACTTGTCATCTACTGCGCGAATGTCGGTGCGGAAGTCCGGCAGATCAACATTGCTGTTGCCGAAGAAGTTCTTTTCAAAGTTGTCAAATGCGTCAAACCAATTGCGGTTGTTATAATCAAACGGTACCATGCCAAACATAATCAATCGTCCTTTCGATAGTCAAATCAGTGAGGTGTTTTTTTATTTGTAAACAATTGGCACTCTCGATAGCTGAGTGCTAACAATGGGTAAAATCCTGCTGCATCTTTGCTGCCTTCTTTCTTGCGGAGCCTTCCTCTTTGGTGCTCCTCTCTTGAACTGACTATAGTATAGGTCTCAGTTATGAAAAAAGATTGCATATTTTATGAACAATTTGTAAAGAATTAGCACTCTCAACACGAGAGTGCTAAAATAAGTTTTCGCGATTTCAAAGACAAGTGCTCAAATTTATGATATGATATAAATAAGAAAAGTGTGACTTGATGCAGAATTGGGAGTTATCTAAAGATGCCAAACCTATGAATCGTATTAATCCGCTGATCTGAGAGGAGAATGTATATGGAGAATATCTTCTTTCCAAAGGTTGTACAAGCTGTAGCTGGTGAAAATCGAACGGTATACGCATATATGAATGATGGTTCCATTCGGCTAGTCGATATGAAACCGATGATTAAACAAGGTGGTATTTTTTCGCAATTGGAAAAAGACACTTTCTTTGAGGAACGTCTGACTGTTTTAAATGATACAGTTGCTTGGGATTTAACCGGAGAGCATGATCCAACACAATGTATTGATATTGATCCATTTACTGTGGCAGAATGTCCTGCTGTGGCCGACCCATTAGAAATTGTTGGGTAAATAAAAAGCCTGATTCGTAAAGAATCGGGCTTTTTTGCGTTATTTCTACGCTACGCCTGCAAGTCTTGTCATTTTCTGCATAAACAGATGATTGAACAGGGCAATGACGCGGCCGACGCCGAGAACGGCGACAACGGTTCCCAGACCAATGCCGATGAGATGATGTGCGAAAATCAGACCAATACAGCAGGTCAAACAGATATTAAACAAATCAAAGCAGTTTTTGGTGAAGCCAACGGATTTGCCGACAAAATCAGAAATTGCCTGCACAATGCCGTCTCCGGGATTCGGAATGATGCGCATGTTGAGCGACATGGCGGCACCGATGCCGGTACAGATGATACCGCCCGCCAGCACGAGAAGCTGATAGCCGAAACCTTCCGGCGCGGGAATCCACGCAGAGAACAGATTCATAAATCGGGTAAATACCAAGCTCAGCGGCAATTGCAGCAGATCCATGATAAGAAGCAGCTTGAGATTGCGGCGAATGACCGGAGCGCGGTCCGGATGGACGCGATACCGGCGGTTTAATGCCAAATGA
>NZ_JBNMHC010000173.1:0-4711 GCF_050872565.1 Butyricicoccus sp.
TGATGTTTCGGTTGCGCGCACGCCGCTGCGGCTGGAAAATGTGGAGTCGATGCTGCTGTGCACCGAGCCGATGATCGCGGTGTTCCCACCGCATTCCCGCACAGAAAAAGAGGGAATATTGGGACTGCGGCATTTGCTCGGGCGTCCGTTGATTTTGTATCGTCGGTATGAGAGCTTGATTTTAGAGGAATTTTCACGGCAAAATATCCAGCCGGACATATTTTGCGTGTGTGATGATGCGAGAGATGCGATGCTGTGGGTAGAAGCAGGGCTTGCCACGGCAATTTTTCCGCAGTCTATGCGCAGCCTGTGTACAGGTTTGCAAATGCAGACGTTAGAAGAACCGGCGTTGGAGACACAAACCGTGCTGATTTGGAAAAAAGGTGGACAGGTATCTCCGGTCGTGCAGGAATTTTTGCAGATTTGTAAAGCGCATCACGAAAAAGAGGGCACATAACGTGCCCTCTTGCTTTTGCCGATAAATTTAGATATTAAAATGTATCAAATGCCATGCAGTCAATGTAATAATCCATAAATGCCGGACTGGTAGACAGGGACAGCTCTTCCGCTTGCTGTGCCATCTGTTCTGTTTTTTCTCGCAGAGAACGATTGAGCAGCAGCATTGCCGCGCCACCCAATGCGCCGTTGCCAATAAATACGGTTTTTTCCTGCAAATCAGCGGGGAATAAGCCAATTTTTGCCGCGGAAGCATGATTCATCGTGTTGCCAAAGCCGCCAGCGATGACAAAACGATGAATATCTGCTGGTTCCATGCCTTCTTCGTCCAGAAGCGTAAGCAGACCGCCGCAAATCGCAGATTTTGCCAACTGAATCTGTCGAATGTCCTTTTGTGTGATGGAAATGCCGCTGGTGCCGATTTCCCATGCCTCAGCATCTTCGTCTTCCAGCTCTAAATAGCCGGAATCATCCATTTCACCGGTTTCCAGCAGGACAGCCAGCGCGTCCAGAATGCCGGAACCGCAGATGCCCGCAGCAGGTGCATCCTGAACTGTCTGGTACTGCACGGCGCCATCCTGCAACGATACTGTGCGAATGGCACCGGAAGCTGCCGGCATACCGGCACTGATACCGGCACCCTCGAATGCCGGACCTGCCGCTGTCGCACAGCACAGCAGCTTGTTCGCGTGAAACAATGCCATTTCGCCGTTTGTGCCGATGTCAGCGAGCAATTGCGTGCCGCCGTGTTCCAAATCTGCGGCGAGAATGGCACAGACAATATCCGCGCCGACATATGCGCCGATACAGCGCGGCAGATATACCGGTGCGCCAGCCAGAGTTCGGCGGCTGAAACAGCCGAAATACGACTGTACGGCAAACGGAGATACTGCCAGAGAAGCGGGATCTAATCCTTCGTAAATGTGCAGCATCGTTGCGTTGCCGGTCACAACCGATTCGTCCACGGCAGAAATGCCAGCCTCTTGCAGGCATTCCTGCGCCAGCTGTTCGATTTGCGCGGCAATGCGATCAGAAAGAACAGAAAGACCAGCAGTCTTGCACGCTTCAATACGAGAGATGACATCGGCACCATAGCTGCGCTGGGCATTTTCCGCCAGTCGTTCAGCGAGAATCCGGCCTGTCTCTCGCTCAATGAGCTGTACGGCGACAGTAGTCGTGCCAATATCAACGGCAAAGCCGTATCCGGTTTCTGTTTTTTCAAAAGGTGGGGTTTGATACCATGCGATGATGCGAGTATTTTGCTCGGTCTGGACGGAAACTGTGGCGTTTCCCTCTATCGTGCAGTCGCAGGCGAGGCGAATGCCGGATGCGATGTCCGCTTCACTGAGAAGCGTCTGCTCTGCATGAGACAGCGGGGACAGCGCACCGGATGCCTGTACGCGGCATTTGCCGCAGGTGTGATTTCCGGCGCAGGGGAGAGCAAAATCTGGTACATATTGCTGCAGCAGTTCGCTGATGCGTTGTCCTGTTGCAACAGGAAGGGTTTGTGTTTGCTTGTCAAGATGAAGCGTGAGTTCAAACATGTTCGATTTCTCCTTCTTTCGCCGCCAGCTGTAAGCTGGATTCGGCAGTTACACGAATATTCGTAGAGATCTTGATAACGCCGCTGTAAGCGGGAGCAGTCAGATCCTTTTGCTCAATATGAAAAGAGATGGTGCCTGTTGCGCCTTGCGCGCGAAGATCTGCTGCGGCGTCCTGTTTCATGCGTTCGGTCAGCCAAGCAATGGCATCCGTCTCTTCGGCAAAATATTTGGTATTTCCTGCATATACGACCTCCAAATCTCCGATCTCGTCTGTGTCCTCCGCAATGGTCATGCCGTGCGGTCGGATTTCTGCGGACAATGTCCGAGTCATACGGCCGGTAACAGCACCTAACGCATTGGCAACCGGCGCACAATCCGGAATGATGCATGCTGCACCCAATGCTTTGGCGGCGGTTGGCAAAAATAAATGTACAGGGCCGCCGATGCCGACAACGACCGCTTTGGATTGGAACTGATATTGCAGCATGGAAGAGCCTTTTTCGGTTTGATTGCTCCATTGCAGCTCGAGAAGATGCTGCATTCCATCATCTATGCCGTGCTTTTGATAGTAGGGTGAGGCGTGTTCCAACAGCATTTGCGATACAGCTAAGAAAATGCGATGAGAAATTTCGGTGTACACGCGCTCACACAGCTGTTCCAGGCTGTACTGCATCGAAGCGGCGACAAATCGCGCGCCGAGAATAGACGCACGCCGCTCGTATCGCGTGTAATCGCCGCGCAAGTGCATGATGTCTGTCGGTGTCAGCCCGGCGCGAAGAATGATGCCCGTGCGTTCTAAGCCTTCCGCGTGTAAATTGTATTTGTCGATGCCAAGAGCCTGCGCTGTCTGTTCTACGCTCACGGCGCCGTGCTCTAAGAGGAGACACAGCTGACGTTCCTGTTCGGTCAGGGATAGTGTGCGCCAGTCTTTGCGGTTGAGTGTGAGGAATTCGTGCAGGGGCAGAGTATGGCATGGCATCCGCTGCAATAAATTTTCCAAGCAGGTTAGCACCTGGGGTTCACGGGATGCCAATACACAGAGCGGAATCATCCGCGCAGGGCCGATGGTCATTTGCCCTTGCTTGTCCCAGCGAATGCCGCTGTCTCCGCCGAGTGCAAAGGAATGAGCAAATAAACTTTTGACCATCGTGCGCCATTTTCCAACACGGATACCTTCTTCGGATAACAGAGGCGATCCGTTTTCGATCAGAGCAATATCCGTTGTTGTGCCGCCCATATCTACGATAACGGCTTGTTCTGCCTGCGCGAGGGTACTGCCGCCGAGCGCTGATGCAGCGGGACCGGAGAGCAGCGTTTCCACCGCGTGATGTGCGGCGTAATCCAAGCCCATCAAGCTGCTGTCTGAGCGGACGAGATACATATCTGCGTGAATCTTGCGCTCTTGAAAAGCGCGGCTGACGGCATCGAGAAAGCTGCAAGTAAGCGGCAGCAGTCCCGCGTTGAGGACAGCACTGGCGGCGCGTTCCAGACTGGAAAGACCGGAAAACAAGGCGCTGGCACAGATAACCGGCAAATCGGTTTCCTGCTGGATGATAGCAGCAGCTTGTTTCTCCAATAGGCCATTATTGCGCATTCCATAGATTTCACAGATTGCACAGCCTTCTGCGTCACGAAACCATCTTTTGGCCTGTGTGCGCAGCAGCTGCCAATCCGGTTCTTGTGTGATTTCACCGGTGATAGTCGTTTTGCAGGGAAGATATACAATGTCATCAGGATCAGTAAAGCCGTAATCTGCGCCGAACCGCGCGATACCCTTGCGGTCGATGCCCATGAGCAGCAGCTTGGGGCGGCGGAATTTATTTTCCACACAGGCGTTTGTCGCAAGTGTCGTAGAGAGTCCGGCGGCACATGCTTGCTGACACAGAGACAAATCTAAGCCGTCTAATGCCTCTAGGATGCCGCGCGTCAGATCATCGTATGTTGTCAAAGCTTTGTTGGAACACAGAATGGTTCCGGTATCAAAATCGTATAAAACAGCATCTGTACAGGTGCCACCGGTATCGATGCCGATTGCGTATTTCATGGTATGCCTCATTTCTTTGTATGATTATTTATAGTATACCATGATAGTGTGCGAGAAGATAGAACGATTGTGTGCAGCCGACTTTGCGCCGATGGGACAATTTTGCCCAATTGGCAAAAATACTTGCGAATGAAACATAGAAACGATATACTGGTACCAGTGAAAAATGGGGAGGATGAAATATGCGCATTGCGATGATTGGATGCATGGTGATGAATCGAGAGATCAATTTGCTGGCATCAAAGAGTGAAAATATCATACGAATCTGGTGGCTGCGGCAGGGACTGCATGACACGCCGGATATTCTGCGCGCACAATTGCAGAAAACCATTGATGAAATTGAAAGAGAAAATCAAGAACTGCGGGAAAGTCAGCGGTTTCAGGCGATTGTTCTGGCATATGGTCTGTGTTCCAACGGCGTGATTGGTTTGCGCAGCCGCACGCTTCCGATTGTCGTGCCGCGTTGCGATGATTGCATTTCGCTGTTTTTAGGTTCTGCGGAACGGTATCGAATGCTGTTTCGAGAGATGCAGGGGGTATACTGGTACAATCGCGGCTGGATTGAACAGGCATTTACTCCGTCGAGAGAAAACTATCAGAAGCAGAGAGCGGAGTATGCACGTGACTATGGGGAAGAAAATGCAGATTATCTGATGGAATGTACCAA
>NZ_JBNMHC010000174.1:0-4706 GCF_050872565.1 Butyricicoccus sp.
TTGGCGGTAATCCCCCAAATTGTCCAATCCCGATATTGATAAAATAAAATATCTTCTCTGCGTTCCCGCCATTGATACTTTTCGCCGCCCACAATGCGGGACAAAGGAAAATTCTCCGGCGGGTGTACCGGCAAGGTAATGCGATACTGTTCCGGCTCTTGGGTCTGAAAAAATGACAGCGGCACGCAAAATACCTGTTCTACTTCTGCCGGGCTGTATGTCATCGCATAGGCAGACAACTTGGCTGCATATGGGTACAGCATCAGTGTATTCGTGTGCAAAACATCCATCAAGCCAAAAACCTCGATTTGCTCCGGTCGTATCAAAAGCTCTTCACAAGCCTCTCGAACGGCTGCCTGCTGCGGTGTCTCTCCCGACTCTATGGCGCCGCCAGGCAAGCAAATATCACGGGGTTGATGCTTGAGCTTAGGCGACCGCTGTTCCAATACGATTTGCAGTCCATCTGCTGTTTCCATCAGCGGAATCATAACTGCCGCCTGCTTACATTGTTTGCATCCAATAATAGATGGTTGATGTTTTCTTAACCGTTCGAGTAATTCCGGTGACATACATTCTCCTTTTTCTTGTGCCATTTATACTGTGTGAATAGGAACAGCTGGATTTTTCCGTTTGATAATTTCACTGCTGTGGCTGCGCAACACCAATTCGTCATTCTGGTTGTATAAGTCAACCTGTACGTCAATCAGACCATTGTATGGATTACGTACTTGTGTATCTGCTACAAATGCTTTTCCATGCAGTGTATCTCCCGCGAAGACCGGCGCAAAAAACTGCATACGAATTTCCGTACCGGCAAGTGTTTCCTTGCCTCCGAAGTCCTGCATGACATAGTGTGCCCAGCCAAGCAAAAATGTATAAACACCGGATGCCAGAATTTGACCGGCACGTGTCGTTTTGGCAAATGTTTCATCCACATGAACAGGATGCGGATTGTATGTCTGAGAAAATTCCAGCATTTCATCCCGACAAACCGGTGTTTCTGGAATGATTCGATAATCTCCTACTTGAATCTCTTCAAAATACATCGTACAGTTCTCCTATCTTTATAACATTCTTATTGTAAATGGGGCAAAAGCCAATTGCAAGAACTTTTGCGAAATCCAAGCGCTGCATTTGCTTTTTCTCTATGCTTCCTGTATAATATGGGACTGGAAAGAATTTAAATGAAATCGGGTGAACATATGAATCATCTAGAAGCACAGTTCCAGACGTCGGAGACCTTTTTGCTCAGTGCTGTGCTGGCGCTGTCCGGCGGTTTTCAGGACGCATACACGTACAATGTGCGCGACGAGGTTTTCTCCAATGCGCAAACCGGTAACATCGTCCTGATGAGCCAGCATTTCATGGAAGGCGACTGGACAACCGCTCTGCATTACTTGTTTCCGCTCTTCGCCTTTGCTCTTGGCGTCTTTGTCGCAGAGCAGATCGGTCATCGTTACAAAACGTACACCAAGCTGCACTGGCGGCAAATTGTCGTGGCGATTGAATTGGTGCTGCTCATTATCGTTGGTTTTATTCCCACGCAATACAACATGATTGCCACCGCTCTCGTGTCGTTTGCTTGCTCCATGCAGGTGCAGACCTTCCGCAAAGTACATGGCTATGGTTATGCCAGCACCATGTGCATCGGCAATCTTCGCAGCGGCACGGAAAGTCTGTCCATCTATCTGCGCGACAAGAAGCCGGAAGCCCTGCGCAAAGCTTTACACTATTATGGCATCATCTGTGTCTTTGCCATCGGTGCAGGTGCAGGCGGCATTTGCTCGCTGCACATTGGTCTGCGGGCAATCTGGGTATCCAGTGTATTGCTGTGCATCGCATTCGGCATGATGCAAAAAGAACATCGTTAAGTAAATATGACGTCAAAAGCGTGATACCGAAACAATCGGCATCACGCTTTTTTCTATGCATGTTTTCTCGCTTCTGCAAGCAATTTTTTGATTTGAATGATGAGTGTCGGCACAAATGCCAAAGCAGCAATTTCCGCCAGCTGGCACAAGCCAAATCGCGGAGAAACCATAAACAACTGGTTCAGTCCCGGAACGAACAAAACAGCGAGCAGCAAAAGAATGCCTGTTAAGAACGCCCAATTAGAGTACGGATTGGTGGAAAATTTCAACCGGAATATGGAGGCTTCTCCTCGGCAGTTAAAGCCATGGAACAGGCGTGCCAACGTCAAGGTCGAAAACGCCATCGTGGATGCCAGTGCCGCATCCTGCTGATACCCCAAATAGAATGCCGCCATCGTCACCACAGCGATCAGCAAGCCCTGCCAGCTGATATTTCCAATGAGCGACCGATTGAGCAACGGTTCGTTCGGATTGCGCGGGGCACGGTCAAGCAGCCCGCGCCGTGCCGGTTCCATGCCAATGGCAATCGCCGGAAGCGAATCCGTGAGTAAATTGATGAATAACAGATGCACGGGCTGAAATGGCACAGGCAACGCCAACAGCGACGCATACAGCACACAGAAAATGCCTGCGGCATTGCCGGACAGCAAAAATCGAATTGCATTGCGAATGTTCTCATAGGCACTTCTGCCATTGACGACTGCCTTGACAATTGTTACAAAATTATCATCCGTCAAAATCATCGAAGCGGCATCCTTGCTGACTTCTGTGCCAGTGATGCCCATCGCCACACCAATATCCGCCTGTTTGAGTGCCGGTGCGTCATTGACGCCGTCACCGGTCATCGAAACAATCGCGCCGCGCTGCTGCCATGCACGGACAATCCGTATTTTATGCTCCGGTGACACACGAGCATATACGGAAATATGCGGCAAGCGTTCCTTCAGTTCATTCTCGCTCATCTGTTCCAGCTCCACGCCGGACACGGCAATATCTCCTTCTGCAAAAATGCCCAATTGGCGTGCGATTGCCGTTGCAGTGATTTTATGATCTCCGGTAATCATAACGGTTTTGATGCCGCCGCGCTTAGCATCCGCTACCGCTTGCACTGCCTCCGGACGCGGCGGATCTATCATGGAAATCAAGCCAAGAAAGGTAAAGCTGCATTCATCCTCTAGGGACAGCGGACGAACTTCGTCCAATTCTCGATAGGCAAATGCCAGCACGCGCAAACCTTGTTCCGACAGCTCTTGATTCACGCGCATGATCTCTTTTCTTCGCTCCGGCGTCAACTCGACACAACCGCCGCTTGTCAAAAGATGGGTGGAACGGTCGAGCAATCCATCGATGGCACCCTTGGTAAACATCGTCGGTACCCCGTTGATTTCGTGCAGAGTACTCATGCGTTTTCGGTCCGAATCAAATGCCAACTCACTCAATCGTGGATATTGTGCGCGATACTCCTCTTCTTCGATACCGAATGCTTCGCCCAACATAACAAGCGCTACTTCTGTTGGGTCACCGATAGAAGTTCCCGTCTGTTTATCATGTGTCGCATCACTCGCCAGCAAGGCAGATTGAAGCAGCATTTGCTGTACGGGATGAGAGAGATTGAGTTGCTCTTTTGTGATGATCTGTCCATCTGCATACAGCTTTTGCGGCGTCATTTTGTTTTGTGTCAATGTGCCGGTTTTATCCGAACAGATGACTGACACACTGCCCAAGCTCTCCACTGCTTTTAAATCCTTGATAATCGCATGTTGCTTTGCCATCTTTTGTGTGCCCATCGCAAGCACAATCGTGACAATAGACGATAACACTTCCGGAATCGCCGCCACAGCCAATGCCACGGCAAACATCAGCGAATCTAAAATACTCATGCCGGTACGAAGGACAGACAGTGCAAAGACACCCGCGCAGATAATAAGAATGCCGACTGCCAATCTGGCACTAAACGCATCCAAGTTTTCCTGCAACGGCGTCTTGCGCTGCTGCGTTTGGTTCATCAGTGCTGCAATCTTACCGAGTTCGGTCTGCATCCCTGTCGCTGTCACAAGCACCGATGCGCGGCCATATGTCACCAACGAACCAGAAAACACCATGTTTTTCTGATCGCCCAAAGCAACCTGTTCCGCAGAAATGGCATCCTCGCATTTATCCACACCCTCGGACTCTCCGGTCAGCGAGCTTTCGTTGACTTTCAGCGAATAATTTTCTAAAATTCGTCCATCCGCCGTGACCATATCTCCCGCTTCAAGCAGCAAAATATCTCCCGGAACAAGATTCGTGGAATCTACTTCGATGCGCACGCCATCGCGCAATACTTTTGCCGTCGGTGATGCCATTGCCTTCAGACTCTCCAGAGATTTCTCTGCTTTGACATACTGTACCGTGCCTAAAATCGCATTGAGCACTAACACAGCAAAAATAACTATCGTGCTCTCCACATTGCCGGAACAGGCGGAAATGATCGCCGCAATCATCAAAATGCAAACCATCAAATCCTGAAACTGTTGAGCAAAAATTTGCACAATGCTCTTTTTCTTTCCCTCGGACAGTTGATTTTTTCCATACATTTGCCGTCTTTGTGCGGCTTCCTGTGTGGATAAGCCTTGCAGCGAGGTTTGCTGAGCGCGCAGCGCCTCTTCTGTCGTCTTTCTAAAATAGTCTTGTGTCATTCTTGCCTTCCTTTCATCGTTTTTCTGCGGCGGAAGGCAAATAAAAAAAGACCTTCCGCCAGCTGAAGCGTATAACAACAGCTGCCGAAAAGTCTTGTTACCTGTGTGTTCAGGCGCACCCTGCCAGATTTGCCCGCGCAAATCGTGATGTTGACAA
>NZ_JBNMHC010000175.1:0-4664 GCF_050872565.1 Butyricicoccus sp.
GCAGGGCACGGGCTTTTTCCAAATCGGCCTTCCACAAATCGTTGTTTGCATAGACATCTTCCAGTGCCCAAGTATATTTCGGGTCCGCTTCGCTGCGGACAGGAATTTTCTTTTCCATGGTATTGAAACCTCCTGTGAAAATTTACTGTCAAACAACTTTAGTATAGCATGGTTACGGAAAATTTAACAGAAAAATATGAGATTATTCCTCGTCCTCTTCGCATTCTTCTTCTAACTGTGCGTTGCGCTTGACGCACATGCGTGCCGTGATGGACAACAGGGCGAAAGTCAGAAGAAACGTAAAGAAAGCGGCAATCAGGGCACACAGACACAGGATTTTCGGATAGTGCACGAAATATCCCTGTTTCGTGTACATCAGCAACGTAAAGACAAAGATGCAGATGGCACCGATCATACTCATCAAGGCGTTGATCTTGGCATTTGGCTTGAGCCGCCAATCCCACAAGCCGCGGCGGATGCAGCAAAACTCGGTATAGATGCTCAAAGCGAACAGCAGAGCTGTGGTGCAGCCGATGAGCAGAAACGGGGAATTGGTCAGAATCTCTATGAGCAGTAAGACGAGAATGCCAAAATAGGCAAACCAGAACCCGCGATGTTCGATTTGATACATCTGCTGTGTTTGACGCTCGTCAAGAGCAATCGGGGGGAGTAAATGGAATTGGTTTCGTTTCATAGGTCATACCTCCCAAAATAAATCGTCCAGAGTTTTATCTAATGCTTTGCAAATAGCAATGCATAAACGGATGGTTGGATTATAATCGCCTTTTTCGATGGCGTTGATTGTCTGGCGGGAGACGCCGACCAGATCTGCCAGTGCTTGCTGGGAGAGATCTTTTCCGGCACGAGCTGCCTTCAGCCGCAGATTTTTCATGCGCTGCCCTCCTTCTGTCTTTCTGTACCTGTAGTATATGCTATACATGATAAAATGTCAAGTATATTTTACATTGCAATGCAAAAGAAAAGCCATCCTGCGAACAGGACAGCTTTTCTCAATGATCTGTGTTGTCAGATTAGAATTCGCACTTCTTTGCGATGTAATCCTTGACCTCAGCGATCGGCAGACGAATCTGCTCCATGGTGTCGCGGTCGCGGATAGTGACACAGCCGTCGTTTTCGGTCTCGAAGTCAACGGTGATGCACAGCGGGGTACCGATTTCATCCTCACGGCGGTAGCGCTTGCCGATGGAACCAGCCTCATCATAGTCAATCATGAAGTGCTTTGCCAGCTCTTCGTATACCGGGATTGCCTGGTCATGCAGCTTCTTGGACAGCGGCAGAACAGCAGCTTTGTACGGTGCCAGAGCCGGATGCAGACGCAGAACGACACGAACATCATCCTTGCCCTTCTTGTCCTGACCAACAACTTCCTCGTCGTATGCGTCGCACAGGAATGCCAGAGCAACACGGTCAGCACCCAGAGACGGCTCGATAACGTACGGGATGTACTTTTCGCCGGCTTCCTGATCGAAGTATTCCATAGAAACACCGGAGGTGTTCTGATGCTGGGTCAGGTCGAAGTCGGTGCGGTCAGCGATGCCCCACAGCTCGCCCCAGCCGAACGGGAACAGGAACTCGATGTCTGTGGTAGCGTTGGAGTAATGGGACAGCTCTTCCTGCTCATGGTCGCGCAGACGCATGTTCTCTTCCTTGATGCCAAGGCTGAGCAGGAAGTTCTTGCAGGTGTCCTTCCAGTACTTGAACCACTCCAGATCGGTGCCCGGCTTGCAGAAGAACTCCAGCTCCATCTGCTCGAACTCACGGGTACGGAAGGTGAAGTTGCCCGGGGTAATCTCGTTACGGAAAGACTTACCAACCTGAGCGACACCAAACGGAATCTTACGGCGGGTGGTGCGCTGTACGTTCTGGAAGTTGACGAAGATACCCTGTGCGGTCTCCGGACGCAGGTACAGCTCGTTCTTTGCGTTCTCAGTAACACCCTGGAAGGTCTTGAACATCAGGTTGAACTGACGAATATCAGTAAAGTTATGACCACCGCAGTTCGGACAAGCAATCTGCTTCTCGTCGATGTAGTCACGCATCTGCTGGTTGCTCCAGCCAGCCGGATTCTCGCCGGTAGCGTCCTCAATCAGCTGGTCAGCACGATGACGAGTGTGGCAGTCCTTGCAGTCCATCAGCGGATCAGAGAAACCGCCTACGTGACCGGAAGCAACCCAAGTCATCGGGTTCATTAGGATAGCGGAATCCAGACCGACATTGTACGGGGATTCCTGTACGAACTTCTTTCTCCAAGCGTTCTTGACGTTATTCTTGAATTCGACACCAAGCGGACCGTAATCCCAGGTGTTAGCAAGACCGCCGTAGATCTCGGAGCCGCTGTAAACGAAACCGCGTCCCTTACACAGAGCGACGATTTTGTCCATTGTCTTTTCGGTGTTGTTCATAATTTCTACTCCTTATAGGCGCATATGGCTTATGCACACAAAAATTTAGTCAAAAGCTCTTGACTATGTTCTTATTATAGCGTATACTAATTAAATGTCAAGACATTGTGTCTGACAAACCAAATTCATATCCGGGTGTAGCGCAGATGGTAGCGCGCCTGCTTTGGGAGCAGGATGCCGCAGGTTCGACTCCTGTCACTCGGACCAAATAAACCCGATGGTTTTGATACGAAGCCATCGGGTTTTTTCTATTTATGGTAGATTGCATCGTGATGTGGATAATGTATTTGACAAACTGGAAGCTGTGGAGATAATAAAATGATTCGGCAATACGCTAATGGTGATATAGATGCAGTGATGCAAATATGGCTGAATACAAATATTCAGGCACATGAGTTTATATCTTCTGATTACTGGCAGAGCAACTTTTATGTGGTAAAAGAAATGCTGCCACACGCAGAAATATATGTATATGAAGATGACTGTGCAAAGCAGATAGAAGGATTTATTGGACTGAATGATAACTACATTGAGGGTATTTTTGTGAAAAAAACAGCTCAATCAAAAGGGATCGGAAAACAACTGTTGAATCATGCGAAAGAAATCAAATCCACGCTAAGACTGAGTGTTTATCAGAAGAATGAGAAAGCAATTCAATTTTACCTGCGAGAAAAATTTAGTATCCAATCTGAAAATATGGATGCTAATACTGGTGAAAAAGAATTTGTAATGGTATGGAAGCGGTAAATTCCGATTTGTTTCACAGAACGGCAATGGTTTCATTTTATCCGCTGTTGCTGACACAAGAAAAGCCTGTATTCCGTCGGAATACAGGCTTTTTTCTATGGATTTTGATCTATTGTATCGACAACAATATCAATGGCTTTGGTGACGAAATTGATTTTCTTTTCGCTGAATACGGTTCCGTCGTGGGAGAGGGAAATATCAGCAATTGCCAATTCATCGTCTTGAGAGACTTCCGTGCTGCCCATGAGTGTTGTCCACTTGATGGACACATCGGATTTCGTGATAGCCTGATCGTATGCGACGGTGTACTGGGTTTTCTCGAACAATTGGAAGTTGGAATCTGCTTGCACGAGAATGGTATGATCGGTATCCTGATATACATCTACGGTATAATACACGCGGTCCTCTCCGCTTGCTTCTGGGTTGGGGTAGACCGTTTGTGTATCAATTTTTTGCATGTTGTCCGTTGACAGGAGAGAAGATGTGTGGTCAGACGAACCGGAAGCACAGCCGGACAATATGAGCATCGCCAATAACGCGATAGAAACGAGAATCTTGTGTTTGTTTTTCACAGATGTCATGCCTCTTGCAAATGCGATGCGAATTTTTTCGCAATTTCCGGCAGTTCGCCGAGTCCGGTCAATATCGTTTGGGTCTCAAAACCAAGTGCTTCCAGCTGACTTTTCCAGCTGCTGGGTGCATCGCCGGAGAGGTCGTTGCGGGCGTGGTCTCCGGCAACAATCATAAATGGCATGAGCAGAATTTTTTGTATCTTGGCAGCTTGCAGCTGTGGGATGATGCTGTCCAGCTGAGGATAGCCCTCTACGGTGCCGACATACACCTGTGAATATCCCGCTGTGCGGAATTTGTGCTCCAGCTCACAATACGCTGCATTGGCAAAGTGCTCCGTGCCGTGCCCCATCAGTAGGAGAGCTTCGTGCTCTGCACACGGCGGAACATGCTGCATGACTGCATGAACACAGACATCATAATCGGATTGCGACCATAATAATGGATGCGCCATGTGCACCTGCGGAAATGCCGCGGCATCTGCACACAGCTGTTCATATTCTATACCGGGAATCACGTGGGTTGTCAGACAAAGAATGCGTTCGTACTGCTGTTGGCACAGCTGCTCAAACAGCATGTGCGGATCGGGAATATCCATACCATCGCGCTCGCGCAGTTTCCTGCGAATGATTCGTGAGGTGAACGCGCGGTATACCGGTTGTTCACAGACCTGCTCGGCGGCTCGTTCGATGTTTTCAATCGCTTGCATCGCTTCGGGAACGGATGTTCCGAAACTGACTACGACAATTGCTTGCTTCATAATAAATAAGTACCCTCCGATTCCTAAGATTATCTTCAGGATAGCGGAGGGAAAATCATCTGTCAAGGACAGAACGGACACAATTAGATTTGTTTTCGGATGCGGGACAGCGCACTTTTTTCCAAGCGGGATACCTGCGCCTGAGAAATATGGATTTCGTTGGC
>NZ_JBNMHC010000176.1:0-4627 GCF_050872565.1 Butyricicoccus sp.
CGCGCTTACCGCTGGTCTCTGCCGCTGCATTGGCCTGCTGTACCTGCTTCTTGGTCTCTTCCAGCTTGGCAGCCAGTTCTGCGGCACGACGGCTGTGCGTTGCCGCATCGCCGCTTGCGCTCTGCATCAGCTGCTTGGTCTTATTCAGCTTCTGTTCCAGCTCAATGGCACGGCGGCTGTGGGTCTGCGCATCCTTGCTGGCACTCTGTACGCGCTGCTGGGTCTCCCCCAGCTTCTGCTCCAGCTCGGAAGCACGCTTGCTGCTGGTTGCCGCGTCAACTGTCACGCGCTGCAGCTGCTTGCGTGTCTCTTCCAGCTCCGTAGACTGCTCTTCTACCCGCTTTTTGTACATCTCTGTCTCATCGCTGGCTTCCTGCATCAGCTGGGTGGTCTCCTCCAGCTCCTGCTTCAGCGCAGAAATGCGGCGGCTGTTTTCTTCTGCCCCGCTGTTGCTGGTCTCTACCTGCTCCAGTGCGTCGTGCAGCTGGCTCTCCAATTCAGCCGCACGCTTGCCATTGGTCTCTGCCGCTGCCTGCGCTTCTTCCAGCTGCGTCTTGGTTGTCTCCAATGCAGCGGACAGCTCTGTGACGCGCTTACTGTGATTCTCTGCCTCGGTGCTCGCCGATGCAGCCTGTTCCTTGGTCTTTTCCAGCGCGCCTTCCAGCTCGGTAACGCGTGCCTGATACACATCACCCTGTGCTGCTGCGCCCTGCAACTGCTTCACCGTCTGTTCCAGCTCTGCAATGCGTGCTTTATACTGGTTGACCTCGGTCATTTCCTTGTCCTTTTCCTGCATCGCTCGTTCCATATCTGCGATGTCACGAGACAGGGATTTGTTCTCCTCCAGATACTTGGAGATCTGCGTGCGCAGATTTTCCGAGCCCTTCACTGCCTGTACATAGTTGTCCGCAATATCACAAGCCGTCAGCAAAACCGCCTGCATCATATTGGCACCGCTCTCTTTGATCTTGCACACGCGACTGTCTACGAGTGCTGCGATCTTGGTCATATATTCTTCATCCTGCTCGCCGGTCATGGTGAACCGGTTGCCGGCAATGACGACCTCGACTCTATTTTTCATAGGAATCCCTTGCCTCCAATTATCTGCTCTCACGGATCTTACTCTATATCCCGCGAGCGATTTTCTTCATATGGTAGTATTATAGCACAGACCGTTCGGGTTTGTTAACAGTTTGTTGGGCCTCTGCGTGTATTTTTGCGCAAAAATTCCTTTTCCTCTGCAAACATCTTCCTGCCGTGTGCATCCTGCACAGAAAATTCACACGACTGGAAATTGTATCCGGCGGCATTTCGTGATAAAATGAAAAAACAGTATAGCAAAACCGTACCACTGCAAAGGAGATTTCCCCATTATGATGAACCTGAGTCAGGTGCGCCGCATCGTGGTAAAAGTAGGTACTTCTACGCTCACTTACCCGACCGGCAAGCTGAATATTCGCGGCATTGAACGCCTCGTGCGCTGCATTGCAGACTTGCACAATCGCGGCTATGAGATGGTGCTCGTATCATCCGGTGCCATCGCTGTCGGCGCGTCCAAAATGCGCCTGCCGGAACGACCAAAAGAGCTGCGCATGAAGCAGGCAGCTGCCGCTGTCGGCCAGTGCGAGCTGATGCACGTCTATGATAAAATCTTTGCCGAATACGGCATCAACACGGCGCAGATTTTGCTCACCACAGAGGACACCGAAGATGAGACCCGCCGCCGCAATGTACACAATACCTTTGATGCTCTGCTGGAGACCAATTCCCTGCCGATTGTCAACGAAAACGACACGGTTGCCGTAGAAGAAATTGAGTTCGGCGACAACGACAGCCTTGCCGCTGTTGTTTCGCGCGTTTCGGATGCCGACTTGCTCGTGATCTTTACGGATATGGACGGTCTGTTCGATGACAATCCACGTGAAAATCCGGAAGCGCGTCTGATTCCTGTCGTCCACGAAATCAACGATGAGCTGCGTGCCATCGCAGGCGGCGCAGGCACGGCAAACGGTACCGGCGGCATGATTACCAAGCTGCACGCCGCCGAGCTGTGCAACGAAAAGAACATTCCGATGTTTGTCGTCAACGGCGCAAAACCGGAAATTCTCTATGAATTGGCAGACGGCCGCCTCGCAGGCACCCTGTTTCTGCCGCCGAACTATGATTCTGCAAGGAGCTGAAGCACTATGAACACGGTATTAGACACCTGCAAGCGTGCCGCTGCCGTCAAGCAGGAAATCGGCACACTGGGAACCAAAGAAAAGAATCGTGCACTGCTCGCCATCGCAGATGCCTTGCAGGCACATCGCGCAGACATTCTCGCCGCCAATCAGCTGGATATTGATACCGGCAGAAAAAACGGCTTAAACGAAGGTCTGATTGACCGCTTGACGCTGGGCAACGACCGCATCGACGGCGTGGCTGACGGTTGCCGTCAGGTTGCCGCTCTTCCCGATCCTATCGGTGAAGTGACCGAGATGAAAGTGACACCAAATGGCTTAAAAATCGGCAAAAAGCGCGTGCCAATGGGTGTCATCGGCATCATTTACGAAGCCCGTCCGAATGTCACGGTAGATGCTGCCGCTTTGTGCTTCAAAGCCGGTTCCGCCTGCGTGCTGCGCGGCGGCAAAGAGGCCTTTCATTCCAATCAGTGTCTGATGGGCATCATGCGTGACGCCATCGCTTCCTGCGGCTTATCACCAGACATTTTAAATCTGATTGAAGACACCACACACGAGGGTGCCAATGTCATGATGCAGGCAAACGGTCTGATTGATGTGCTCATTCCGCGCGGCTCTGCCCGTCTGATTCAAGCGGTTGTCAAAACGGCAACGGTTCCGGTCATTGAAACCGGTGTGGGCAACTGCCATATCTACGTTGATGCCAGTGCAGATTTTTCTATGGCACTGGACATTTTGGAAAACGCCAAATGCCAACGAATTTCCGTGTGCAACGCCGCTGAGAGCCTGCTTGTACACCGTGAAATTGCCGAACAGTTCCTGCCGCTTGCCAAGCAGAGATTGGACAAGCACCATGTCATCTGGCACGGCTGTACGGAGACCTGCGCGATTCTCGGCTCGGATGTTATTCCGGCAACCGATGAGGATTACGGCACAGAATATCTCAATTATGAGATTTCCTGCAAGGTCGTCGGCTCGACAGACGCCGCCATTGACCACATCAACCACTACAACACCGGACATTCGGAAGCAATTGTCACCCATGATTATTTCCATGCCCAGCGTTTTCTGGATCGTGTCGATGCCGCTGCTGTCTATGTCAACGCGTCCACCCGCTTTACTGACGGCGGAGAATTTGGCTTTGGTGCAGAAATCGGTATCTCTACGCAAAAGCTGCACGCACGCGGCCCGATGGGTCTCAAGGAGCTGACTTCCAGCAAGTATATTATTTACGGAGAGGGTCAGATTCGCTGAACCAACCACACAGAAAGGATGCAAGCACATGGAGCGCGAATTTAAGTGGAATATCAAACAGCCGGAAGATTTCGACAAAATCGCAGACAGCGACTTTGTCAAGCCTCTGGTGACAGAGGAAATCCGTCTGGAAATGGAAGCCGCCTACTATGACACGGCAGACGGTCTGGTGTCCAAGGCACATGGCGGTCTGCGCCTGCGCCGCGAAAACAAAGACAAAGTGGTTTGTCTCAAGCTGGCTGCCAGTAGTGCCTTTGACGGTGCCTGCAAGGCGCGGGAAGAATACGAAGTCTGCGCCGATGACATTCGCTCCGGCATTCAAAAACTGCCGTCTGTCGGTGCTCCGCAGGATTTTTGCGACCAACTCATGCAGGTCAATCTGATCGAACAGGGACGCACGATGTTCACGCGATTTGCTTCTCAGCTGGAATATAAGGGCTGTACCTGCGAGTTGTCGTTTGACTATGGACGCATGACGCATTTGACCCGCATCGGCACCATCTGCGAGATGGAGCTAGAGTATAAGGGCGGCAGCGATTTTGATTTCGATGAGCTGGCAATCACGCTGCAGCGCAAGTTCCAATTGGAACCGCAGCCGCTGTCTAAGCTCGCACGAATGATGAGATTATAATGAAAAATCCCGCAGAAATCATTCTGCGGGATTTTTTTGTTCTTTTTCTCAATATGTCCGGCAATTCCGGTCGTACTTTGTCAGCATCGTTGCCGCTTCCGCACGGGTTGCTTTGCCCTGTGGATTAATGTAAAGCTTTCCATTCGATTTTGAGCCACTGATGATGTTCCGATCGACGCACCACAATACAGCCTGTTTCGCCCAGCTTGAAACTTGATCTGTATCTGCATAAGCGTGCAAATCTGCTCCATACACTTCCGGTCGTCCCTGTGCCGCATACAGCATCACTGCCAGCTGCTCTCTGGTCACCTTATCATTTGGAGCAAATTTACCATCGCCAACGCCGCCAACAATGCCCTGCTGTTTTACCCACTGCACGGCATTGTAATACCATTTGCCCGGCTCCACATCACGAAACGCCTGTTCGCCGGATACGCTCGGGCTTCCCGCCTGCGCATACAGAATCTGTGCAACCATCGCGCGCGACAAGGTTGTATACGGTTCAAACGTATTCTCGCTCATGCCGTTCATCATGCGGTGTGCGTAGATGTATTCTACATAA
>NZ_JBNMHC010000177.1:0-4622 GCF_050872565.1 Butyricicoccus sp.
ATATCACCGGACAGGTTCTGTCCGTAGACGGCTGTACAGCACTGTGAGTGTTGGCGGTAAAACAAGGAGGAAGAAGATGGAACGTGTTGTTATTACCGGCATGGGTGCTGTAACACCGATTGGAAACACGGTTAAGGAATACTGGGAAGGCTTACAGGCGGGAAAGAACGGCGTGGCACCAATTACACGATTTGATGCTTCGGGCTACAAGGCAAGTGTCGCAGCGGAAGTCAAGAACTTTGATCCGTCCGCTGTCATCGAAAAGAGAGACGCACGCCATATGGATTTGTACTGCCAGTTTGCTATGGTAGCCGCAGAGGAAGCGATGAAGCAGTCTGGCTTGACAGAAGGAAACTTTGATCCATTTCGCGCCGGTACATTGATGGCTTCCGGTATCGGCGGCATTATGACACTGGGGCAGGAACAGGTAAAGATGATGGACCGCGGTCCAAACCGTGTCTCTCCGTTCTGCATTCCGATGATTATCGGAAACATGGCAACGGCACACGTTTCCATGCGCTTTGGCTTGAAGGGCTCCAGCTTTTCGCCAGTCAGCGCGTGTGCATCCGGTACCCACGCCGTCGGCGAGGGTATGCGCGCCATTCGTCATGGCTATCTGGATGTTGCCGTTGTCGGCGGCGCAGAGGCTGCTATTGCTCCGATTGCTGTTGCTGGTTTCTCCAATATGCACGCATTGAGCAGCACAGAGGATCCGGAACAGGCTTGCTGCCCGTTTGATGCGCGCAGAAATGGTTTCATTATGGGTGAGGGTGCAGGCGTTCTGGTTTTGGAGAGCCTGTCTCATGCCAAGGCGCGCGGCGCAAAGATTTTGGCAGAGGTTGCCGGTTACGGCACGACCAGTGATGCGTATCATATCACCAGCCCAGATCCGACCGGTGAAGGCCCGAAACGTGCGATGCAGATGGCCATTGCAGACGGCGGTTTAACTCCGGCTGATGTCGATTACATCAATGCGCATGGCACGTCTACACCGGTCAATGATGCTTGCGAGACCAACGCAATTAAGCTGGCATTTGGCGAACAGGCAAAGACTGTTGCGATTTCTTCCACCAAGTCCATGACGGGTCATCTGCTCGGTGCAGCCGGTGCGATTGAAGCCATTGCCTGCGCATTGGCCGTACAGGACGATAAAATTCCGCCGACGATTCACTACGAGCAGCCGGATGAGGCGTGTGACTTGAACTATGTGCCAAATCACATGGTGGAAAAAGAGGTTCGCGCAGCGATTTCCAACTCTTTAGGATTTGGCGGACATAATGCGACAATTTTGATTAAAAAATATACGGATTGAGAGGCTGTAAATGGATAAAGCTTTACAGGAATTCACGTTTGAATTGATGCGCCATGCGGCAGAGCAGGGCTTATCGAAGGTCACCGTGACCGAGGGAAACTTCTCGATTACAGTAGAAAATACACCGGCTGAAGTTGCTGCTGCGGCACCAGTCGCACCTGCACCGGCAGCACAGGCTCCGGCACAGGAAGAGGCGGCACAGCCGGAGGAAACCTATTCCGGAACCGTTGTTTCTGCACCGCTGGTCGGCACCTTTTATGCGGCCAATGCACCGGAGGAACCGCCAATTGTTTCTGTCGGCGATACGGTAACCAAGGGACAGACCTTGTGTATTATTGAGGCGATGAAGACAATGAATACCATTGAGAGCCCATGTGACGGCAAGGTGCAGAAAATTTTGGTAGCAAATGGCGACTTGGTAGAATATCATCAGCCGCTGATTGTCATTGAGTGAGGAACATTTCATGAAGCTGAATATTGAACAGATCAAGGAAATTATCCCGCACAGAGATCCTATGTTGATGGTCGATTCCATTGAGGAAATGGACATGGAAGCGGGAACCGTGACCGGTATCAAGCATGTGACCGGTGACGAACTGTTTTTCAAGGGACATTTTCCGGGCAATCCGGTAATGCCGGGCGTCTTTATCATTGAAGCTCTGGCACAGACCGGCGCAACGGCGATTCTTTCTCGTGAAGAGTTTCGCGGAAAGACCGGTTACTTTGCCTCTTGGGACAAGATTAAGTTCCGCCGCAAGGTATTGCCGGGCGACACCCTGACGCTGCATGTCAAGGTAATCAAGGAGCGCGGCAAGATCATCGTAGCAGAAGGTGTTGCGATGGTCGGCGAAGAAAAAGCGGCACAGGGCATCTTTACCTGTGCCATCGGAGATTGAGTATGTTTACAAAGGTATTGGTTGCCAATCGCGGCGAAATTGCGGTGCGCGTCATTCGTGCCTGCCGAGATCTTGGCATTATCAGTGTTGCGGTCTATTCCGAGGCGGACAAAGAATCACTTCATGCGCAGATTGCCGATGAAGCGTATTGTATTGGTCCCGCACAGCCGCAGGAAAGCTATCTCAATATCAACAATATTATCGAAGCCGCTTTAGGCTGCGGAGCGCAGGCCATTCATCCGGGATACGGCTTTTTGTCGGAGAATCCGGAATTTGCTCACGCCTGTGCACAGAATGGCTTGGCGTTTATCGGCCCGTCTGAGCGGGCGATGCGGCTGCTCGGTGACAAAGTACAGGCACGTGCGCTGGCGAAAGAAGCTGGCGTGCCGCTGGCAGAAGGCTCTGACGGCGTCGTTTGTTCGTTGGAAGAGGCGAGCGAGTGGGCACAGAAAATCGGTTATCCGGTTATGCTCAAGGCATCAGCTGGCGGCGGCGGTAAGGGCATTCGTGTGGCAGAACGTCCGGAACAGCTGGAAGAAGCGTATCAGTCGGCATCTGGTGAAGCCATTGCCAATTTTGGCGATGGCAGATTATATATCGAAAAATATATTGCGCAGCCGCGCCATATCGAAGTACAGATTTTAGCAGATCAGGCTGGAAATACAGTGCATTTGTATGACAGAGAGTGCTCGATTCAGCGTCGACATCAGAAACTCATTGAAGAAGCACCATCTGCGTTTTTATCTGATGGACAGCGGCAAAAGATGTGTCAGTGTGCTGTTGCACTTGCCAAGCGTGCGGGATATACCAGCGCGGGCACAGTCGAATTTTTGGTAGATGACCAGCAGAATTTCTATTTCTGCGAGATGAATACACGAATTCAGGTAGAACACGGTATTTCGGAAGAAATTACCGGCTTGGATTTGGTTGCATGGCAGCTGCGCATTGCAGCGGGTGAATCGCTGGATTTTGAACAGCGTGATGTTCCGATGCTGGGACATGCAATTGAATGCCGAATCAATGCGGAGGATGCAGAATTCCGCCCGCGTCCGGGTACGATTGCATCCATGCATTTAGCTGGCGGCATTGGCGTGCGCGTCGATACGGCGATTTATCAAGGCTATCACATTCCGCCGTTCTATGACAGCATGATTTGCAAGCTCATGACGTTTGGCAGAGACCGCAAACAGGCATCTGCCCGCATGAAGCGTGCGCTGTCTGAGATGCTGTTTGAAGGTATTGTGACGAATACAGACCGTCAGTTGTCTGTACTGCTGTCCGATGCCTTTGAACGCGCTGATTTCAACACCAATTCGATGGAAGACGGCGTATTTGATGTATCCAATGAAGCGTAATGCAGACTGGGAGGGAATCATATGCTGATTGATTTGTTTCACAAGACGAGAGAAAGCTCTGAGCGAATCAAACATATCAAACCAAAGAAGGAAACCGGCCATTTCTGCAAGGTGTGCGGCGCACCGTTGGATTCTGTGAAGTATGGCAAGAATCTGTACGTTTGCCCGCACTGCGGTGCACATGCTCGTTTGCTGGCATCGACACGCATTCGTCAGATTGCAGATAAACATTCTTTCTCGGAGTTATTTGGCGAATTGCAAACGCTTGACCCGCTGAAATTTGAGGGATATGCGGAAAAAATTGCCACACTCAAAGAAAAGACCGGCATGGAAGATGCCGTCGTTACCGGCACTTGCCTGATTGGCGGCATCAAGACCTGTATCGGCGTGATGGACAGCCATTTTATGATGGCGTCTATGGGCAGCGTCGTCGGCGAGAAACTGACGCGGCTGTTTGAATACGGCGCAGCGCATCAATTGCCGGTGATTTTATTCACCTGTTCCGGCGGCGCGCGAATGCAGGAAGGCATGTTCTCTCTGCTCCAGATGGCAAAGGTGAGCGGTGCGGCAGCCAAGCTGGCGGAAGCTGGTCAGCTGTATATCACCGTGCTCACTGACCCGACAACCGGCGGCGTCACAGCGAGCTTTGCGATGCTGGGCGATATTATCTTGGCAGAGCCAAAGGCAACCGTTGGATTCGCCGGACGACGTGTCATTGAGGGAACGATTGGCGAAAAACTGCCGTCTACCTTCCAATCTGCAGAATTTACGCTGGAGCATGGCTTCTGTGATGCCATTGTTCCGCGCGGTGAACTCAAGCAGACGTTGACATCCTTATTGTCTCTGCACGGCTATCCGGTAAGCAAAGGAGGTTTGAAGAATGAATCAAAAAACAATGGCTCGTCAGTTGGCCGTCATTCACGACATTGAACGACCAAACATTGATGATATTGTAAAAGAAATCTTCACCGACTTCATGGAACTGCATGGAGACCGCCTGTATGGCGAAGATCATGCTATGTGTGCCGGTATCGCACGGCTGAACGGTACGCCGGTCAC
>NZ_JBNMHC010000178.1:0-4605 GCF_050872565.1 Butyricicoccus sp.
ACTGCCGCAATTGCTGTTGCCGCATTTTTTGCCTGTACTATGCCGGGCAGTTTTACGGTTATATCTCGCATTTTGTTATAGGCAAATGTCACAGAGGTTTCATCTGTCCGTGTGACGGAAACATCCCGCACAATGGTCAGCGGACTGTTTTGCTGCTGACAAATTGTTTGGATTTCCTGTTCGACTTCCGGTTCTTGTCCTTGCAGTACGGCCGGTGTATTGGGTCTGATAATGCCGCCCTTGGCGCGGGCAATCTCCTGTATCGTATCACCCAAAAATTTCATATGATCCATGCCGATGGACGTCAGCACGCTGACTGCTTTGTTCGAGACAATATTGGTCGCGTCATCTCTTCCGCCCATGCCGCATTCTACGACAGCAATTTCGCACTGTTTCTGCGCCATCCAAGCGAACGCCAGTACAGTCTCCAGCTCAAATGCTGTCGGAATCGGCTCTCCGTTTTCCTGCATGATCTGACAGCACGCAATGAGCTTAGTCATCCACAGCGCATACTCTTGCTCGGAAATCATTTCTCCATTGACGCACCAGCACTCTCTCGGCGTAAACACAGCCGGAGAGGCATAGGTACCGACCCGATACCCTGCCGCTCGCAGGATAGAAGCGATACACGTCAGCGTAGAGCCTTTGCCGTTGGTGCCTGCGATATGTACGACCGGATAACGATTTTGCGGATTGCCCAACCGAGCCAGCAAATGCCGCATCGGTTCCAATCCCAACACAATGCCCTTTTGCGCGGTCAAGCCTGCGATATACTCCCGTGCCTGCGAATATGGCATTGCCCGGCGGCGCAGGGTCAAAAACGTATACGGAATTTCTCCTGCGACATCCTGTGTCTCCGTGCACACAAACGCCTCTTTTTCCCATTGCGGGAACTGCGTATCTCCGGCATATTCATGATGAATTTCTGTCAGATACAGGACATCTGCCAGCGGCAGAGCCTCTTGATACAGCTGTGCGCCGCCGCAGATAAAGACATCGCGTCCGGCGGCCTGTTCCAATGCCGCGCCAAGGCTTGGCATCGTGACACAGTGCGGCGCATCAAAGTTTTTTGTCCGAGACACAACAATGGTTTCCCGTCCCGGCAGCGGAAAGCCGATTTCCTCATATGTCCGTCTGCCCATGACAAGGACATGTCCCATCGTGAGATCCCGAAAGCGATGCTTTTCCTCCGGCAGATCCCAAGGGATGCGCCCATCCCGTCCAATGATTCTATTTTGTGCAAATGCGGCGATCAGCGCAAGCATAGCATTCTCTCCCGTCCATTTTTTCCTAGGAGTATAGCATACCATATTTTCCCGCGTCTGACAAACAGACTGCCGCACGAATTTCGATGTTTTAGCTGGGAAAATCCCTAAATATGTAGTATACTGGTACAAAAGAAGGAGAAAATTGCCATGCTGATTTATCTTTCGCTGATTGAAGAAGATACCGAAAGAGAAAAATTCGAGATTTTATACGACGCATACCGCAATTTGATGTTTTACATTGCCAATCAGATTTTGGGCGACACGCAGGACTCCGAAGACGTTGTTCATCAGTCCCTCATAAAAATCATTGAAATTTTGGACAAAATTTCTCAGCCCAAGTGTCCCCAAACGCGTGCGCTCGTCGTTACTATAGTCAGAAGAACTGCGATTGACCTGTACCGTTCACGCAAGCGCAAGCCGTTCATTCCGCTGCACGAGGAAATCCCGCACATGCATCCGATGCCGGAACCCGACGCCATGACAGAGGGCTTTTCCATCGCGCAGGCGATTGCCTCTCTGCCCGACCGCTATCGCGAGCTATTGCTGCTGAAATACGATACAGGATATTCGGAGAAGGAAATTGCCCAGCTGCTCGGCATGAGTGAAGCGAACGTCAAAAAGACGATTCAACGCGCAAAAGCCAAGCTGCAAACCCTTTTGGATGAAATGGAGGCGGATGTATGAAGCTGACAGAAGACATGCTCCGGCAGCACGCAGCGGAAGCCCGTGATCTCTGGCTGTCCACGCTGCCGCAGGAGAAAGAGGTTCCCTCGCATACCTTTTCCCGCCGCTTTGAGCGAAAGCTGCGCAAGCTCCGTGCCGAACAACGCCGCTCCCCGCGCATGAATCGCATTGTACATGTCCTGCGCTATGTCGCCGCCTGCGCGGCTGTCGTCCTGTGCATCGGCGGTACCGCCTACGCTTATCGCGTCGGCGTGATTGATATGCTCATCCAAAGGTTCAAAGAATATACGTCTATCCAGTACTCGTCCGATACCACCGCGGAAGATGCGAAATTTCCCACAATTACATGGGGATATTTACCGGAAGGAATGGTGCAGAATAAAGATACAAGTACACAAGATGAGTTCATGAAAATAACTGCTTATGAAAATCCACAGAATAACTCTTCTTTCATACTGTATGAAGAGCTAGTAACTCTCTCCGATGGCAGTACACACAATATTGATACTGAGAATGCTACTGTTAGTCATTTTACTATTGACGGAGAAGCAGCTATTTCATCGTATAAGGACTACACTACAGTCATTTCTTGGACTCACGAAAGTATTATTTATACACTGATTACTTATCATCTTTCCCCTGAAGATGCAAAGCAAATTGTACTGAATATCCATTCAAAATAATTTTTAAAAAAATTTCATATGAAGTGTCCCTTTTACACCTCCTGATTCGTTACTATGATTAGAAACAATTAGGAGGTGTTTTTCTATGAAAAACCAAAAAGCAAAACGAATCTTCGCATCCATCTGTTTATCCACCTGCCTGCTGACCTGCGCGGCACCAATCGCTCTAGCAAGCGAAACAACTTCTAACGCAGATTCTCCCATTGCTCCTTGCAACACGTATATATCTTATTCAGCTTGTTCGTTGAAGGTATCTGGCAATACCCTTACTGCATACGGAATGGTCAATGCTAACACTTCTGTGAACAAATGCTCCATTAAATTGGTTCTCCAGAAAAAGTCTGGAACTTCTTGGACACAGGTCGCAGAATGGTCGGGAAGTAAAAACTCCAATTCGTATACTCTTTCTCAAAAGAGAAATTCTTCTAAAGGAACGTATCGTGCAGTCGCCACTGTAAAAGTTTGGAACGGAAATTCTTCTGAATCCAACACGGTTTATTCAAATACATGTACCATCAAATAATTTTGTTAATATTGTACAATTTTTAATGCAAATTGTTATTTATTGTTTATATTGATTTTTCTTTTAAGATATGTAATACTATAGTCACAGAAAACAAGCAAACAGTTTTAAATGCATATACTAGTTCGTATTTATTATGTTTAACTTGCTTTTTGAAATTTATTTAAACCCACAATTTGTACCGAAAGGAGCGCAAAATGAAAAAAGTTTTCCGCAACATCACAAGTCTTATTTTAGCGTGTTTAACGCTCACTTCAACAGTTGCATTTGCATCTGATTCTGTATCTCCTTCAGATACCAACTCTGATGTTCCCTTTCCTACTACTCCTGTAGCATATTCTCACTATGCTGAAGCAGAAGTATCTGTTGATGATCTGGAAAATGGCGGAATAACTGTAGCAGTATATTTAGACGAAAACAACGATCCTGTCTTCGTACGTGTTGCAGAAAACACACCTCTTCCACAAGCTACCGCTGTTTCCTCATTTCATGTCGGTTTAAAAACAGATTCTAAGGGAAAAAAATATATGCACTGGGTCGCAAACGGATCTAAAATCACACGTATTGGTGGATATATTATCTGCAAAGCAACTTCTGGAAATACCCAATATCAAGGAACATCTATTTCCTTCTCCAGCAAAACCGGTGCCAGTTATGCTCAGGGAATGTCCAACTCTTTTTCTATTCCAAGTAGTGTAAAAAAAGTAAAAGTAGGTTGGTCTTGGGTAACTGTAACATCTCAGGCACAAGGCGCAATTTCTGTACCTAGCGCGTATACAACAGTTACACTTTAAATATATATACTGTTATCTATTCTATAGGATTGCGAAAGGATTTTATATGAAAAAATCATATATGTTAATGTGTTTTTTACTTTCTGCTACTCTACTCACTGCTTGTGGAGACAAAATTTCTACAGAAGACATCAAATCTGCCATTCAGGATTCTGTCCCATCAATCAGTCAATTGGCAGAGGGTCCAACCGCCATTACCTTCAAAACCGATAACGGAGAAATCACCAATTATACCGTTACCGAAGATGGAGACAAAATCACCGTTACCGATGAAGATGGAAAAACCGTATGCACATTTTCCGTCAGTGATTTTGACAAATAATTCTCTATTATATCTCTCTATCCCCAGATACTCCGGTGTCTGGGGATGCCTGTCTCTTAACAATTCTAAAGATTCCCAAAAGGGTCTTTTCTTTCCGCATTCATTTTGTTACAATATATACAACACAGTACAAAGGAGGGATTCCTATGTTGAAAAGAAATCGCGTATCCATGATGATCTGTCTGGCGTTTTGTGCCGTCCTGCTCACCGCCTGCGGACAGACCAAAACCGCAGAACAGAAAGACCCTACACTGGAAGTCGTCAGCGCAAAAGTCGCAGAGGCGATTCTCGCGGATACCAGCACGGATGAAAATGCCGTTCAGTCTCTGCG
>NZ_JBNMHC010000179.1:0-4600 GCF_050872565.1 Butyricicoccus sp.
ACGATGGGCGGCTTTATGTTCATCATTAGTATCACCGTTGTGACGATCGTCGTTAATGTGACGCTGGTACATGCGCTGTCCATTCAGTCGTTTACCGTTCTGCTGCTGTCGCTGTGCTATGGTCTCATTGGATTTATTGATGACCGCACCAAGATTCGCAAGGCAGAAAATGAAGGCTTGACGTCCAAACAGAAGTTCGCACTCCAGCTTGTACTGGCGCTTGTTTTCCTGTCTGTACTGCACATGGGCGGGTATCTGCTGCCGAGCCTGTACATTCCGTTTGTCGGCGTTTCGCTGAATATTCCGTGGCTGGTATATATTATCATCGCGGCGTTTATCATGGTCGGCTGCAACAATGCAGTCAATCTGACCGATGGTCTGGATGGTCTTGCCGCAGGCGTGACCCTGCCGGTTGCCGTTTACTTTATCGTGATTGGCGTGATTTCCAATAATATGCCGGTCATTGTCTTTGCTTCGGCACTGGCAGGCGGTCTGGCTGCATTCTTGATCTTCAACTTCAATCCGGCAAAGGTATTTATGGGCGATACCGGTTCGCTGTTTCTCGGCGGTGCGGTTGCTGGTCTGGCGTTTGCCTGCGATCAGCCGATTGCCCTCGTGTTTGTCGGTCTGATTTACGTCATTGAGACCCTGTCGGATATTTTGCAGGTTTCCTATTATAAGGCAACCAAGAAGCCGGTACTGGATGAAAATGGTCAGCCGGTACGCGATGCCAAGGGCAATATCAAGATGCAGGGCAAGCGTATCTTCAAGAAGGCACCGATTCATCATCATTTCCAGCTGTGCGGTTGGAGTGAGAAGAAAATCGTGCTGATTTTTGCCGGTATCACGGTAATCATGTGCGTGCTGGCATACTTTGGCACGGCACCGCACTATCTGTAAGTTTACACATGATTTGAGGAAAGACGGAGGTGATTTCCATGGCCTTTGCTTCAAGGGAGAAGCGCAATACTCGAGCGGTCAGCCGGACGGCATCCCGTGATCTGACGAAACAGACAGAAAGACGAAGAAAGAAGGCGCGGAAAGCACAAGAGCTCCAAGCACTTCTTTCGCGTAATCCCTATACCAAACAGTTGTATATTTGGTATGAAAGAGAAAAAGACAAACGAGCAGATGCTCCGTTGCTGCTCGTGACATTTATGCTGCTGGCAATCGGATTGATTGCGCTGCTGTCTGCCAGTTATCCGAAAGCATATTACAGTTCCTCTACCGGACCGTTTCATTATTTTATCCGTCAGGCAATGTTTGCGGCGGTCGGTTTGGTGCTGATGTATTTTGTTTCATGCTTTCCGTACTGGAAATATAAACACTGGGCACTGCATTTGTATGTCCTGTCGGTATTTTTGCTGATTGTCGTATTGACGCCGCTCGGCACGTCACTGAACAGCGCACAGCGCTGGCTGTTCGGCTTTCAGCCGTCAGAGATTGCGAAACTGGCAGTTATGATTTTGTTTTCCAAGCTGGCAGCAAAGAATCCAAAATCCGTGCACCGCATCAAGGATTTGGCGTTTTATGCGCTGCTTGTTGCGCTGCTCATCGGCCTGCTGGCACTGGAGCCGCACATGTCTGCGGCAATGATTATTACCATTGTTGCATTTTCTATTTTGTTCGTGGCAGGCATGAAGGTGTGGTTTTTGGTTCCGCTGGGCGGTGCCGGAGCCGTGATTGCTGTGATTGCCTTTTTCAAGCTGTCGCATGTCAACACGCGATTCAAAGTATTCTTAGACCCGTTCAGCGATGCCCGCGGCAAGGGCTATCAGATCGTACAGTCGCTGATTGCGATTGGATCGGGCGGACCGTTCGGCTTGGGTCTGGGTCAGAGTCGGCAGAAGTTCCTGTATCTGCCGGAGCCGTTTAATGATTTCATCTTTTCGGTTGTCTGTGAAGAGCTGGGCTTTATCGGTGCCACACTGATTTTGGGACTGT
Source organism: Butyricicoccus sp. (assembly GCF_050872565.1). Taxonomy (GTDB): domain Bacteria; phylum Bacillota; class Clostridia; order Oscillospirales; family Butyricicoccaceae; genus Butyricicoccus_A. Next base: position 1,945 of record NZ_JBNMHC010000179.1, read on the forward strand.
TTGCTTTCTTTGTCTATCGTGGATTCTCGATTGCCAAGCGGGCGGGAAGCCGATTTGGCTCCTATCTTGCAACCGGCATTACGATGCAGTTCGCGTTTCAGATTTTGCTGAATCTCGCCGTTGTCACCGGTCTGTTTCCGGTAACCGGCGCATCTCTTCCGTTGTTCAGTTACGGCGGCACGGCGCTAGTCATGCAGCTGCTGGAAATCGGTATATTACTCAATATTTCAAGAAACATTCCGCCATCAAAGAAACAATGATGAGAAGAAAAGGGGTAGCTTGATATGAAATTGCTTATTACAGGCGGCGGCACGGGCGGCCATGTCAATCCGGGTCTTGCCATTGCAAAATATGCACAGTCTCGCCGCAACGATGTAGAAATCCGTTTTGCCGGCACATCGACCGGTATTGAATCCAAGCTGGTGCCGCGCGAGGGCTACAAGCTGTATACTGTTGATGTGCGCGGACTCAAGCGTTCCATGTCTCCGTCTGCCGTGCTGTATAATATTGCGACACTGCAAAAATCTCTGACGGCGACATCCAAGGCAAAGAAGATTCTGCGCGAGTATCAGCCGGATGTTGTTGTAGGCTGCGGCGGTTACGCGAGCTATCCGATGGTACATGCAGCACAGCAGCTGCATATTCCGACCGTGCTGCTCGAAGTCAATGCATTTCCGGGTGTTGTCACGAAATCCTGTGCGAAAAAGGCGGATCGCGTGCTGATTAGCTTTGAAAATACGCGCGAGCTGCTGGAAAATCGTCCGAATATCCGTCTGACCGGTGCGCCAGTGCGCGGCGAAATTATTTTTGCCGATCGCGCGAAGGCGAGAAAGAAGATGAAGCTGGTAGATGACGAAAAATTGGTTGTTTCGTTCTGGGGCAGCTTGGGTGCGCTGTACATGAACCGCCATATGGCAGGATTTATTGAGCTGGAGAGTCAGCACGACAGCTTCCGTCATATCCATGCGACTGGTACCGCTGCGTACAAGTGGCTGCCGGACAGCATCAAAGAAAAGGGTGTGGATCTGGACAAGCATCCGAACATTGAACTGCGGGAATACATCTACGATATGGCAGATGTCATGGCAGCAGCAGACCTCGTCATTTGCCGCGCTGGTGCAGCAACACTGGGAGAACTGTGCGTACTGGGCAAACCGTCGATTATCGTACCGTCTCCATATGTCGCAGAGAATCATCAGGAGAAGAATGCGCGTGCGCTGGAGCAAAAGGGTGCATGTAAGGTCATCACAGAGCCGGAGTGCACACCGGAAAAGCTGTACCAGGCTGTGACAGAGCTGCTCAATGATGATGAAAAGCTGGCAGAAATGGGACGCTGCGCGAAGACGATGGCGATTGTGGATTCCAGCGAAAAAATCTATCAGTATATTCTGGAGGCTGCACGAAAGTGAGAGACAGCAGGCGAAACAGCCGGAACACCCCAAGACGTTCGTCTCGAACGACGACATCGTCTAATCAACCGCCGCGCCGTGTGCCGCAGAGCCAATCGGGGATGCAGCGCACAGGTGCGCGGTCTCGCCGCGCCATTCGGGAACGGCAGAGAAAAAAACAGCGCAGACGGCTGCTGTCGCGCATCTGTATTGCAGTACTTGTGTTGCTTGCTGTGATTTTTGCTCCGACGATTTTCTTTCAGGTATCGACGATTGATGTGAGCGGAGATACGCGATACAAGAGCGAAGAGCTGATCAAGTCTACTGGTGTCAAAGAGGGAGACAATATGTTTTTCTTGGATACCAAGCAAATTGCAGAGGACTTGAAAAAAGAATATCCGTATTTGGATACCGTCAAGCTGCACCGCAAGATGCCAAGCACGCTGCAAATTGAAGTGACAGATCGCACCGAAGCGTTGTCTTTGGAACAGAATGGCAAATATTTTGTTCTGGACTTGACGGGAAAGGTGCTGGAAGAGAAAAAATCCGCAGCTAAAAATACGGCAACGGTCACGGGCATATCTACAAAGGGCTTGGAAGTCGGCAATACCATTGATGAGAACAAGCAGGATAAAATCGCTTCAGTCATCAAGCTGCTGGAGCTTGCCGATGCCTATGATATGAAAGCGCATATTAAGACGATTGACGTGGAAAAGGCATATGACGTTCGCATCACGTATGACAAGCAGTACACCATTTTGCTCGGTGCGTTAGAGGAAAGCAATATAGAACATAAGATTCAGTTCCTCAAGGCGATTCTCAAGGAGCCGTCTTTGCCGGATACCGGTGTCATTGATTTGACTGATGAAAAGGAAGCGCGCTACCGTCCGACAGAGGACACGACCGAAGATGTTGTCGTAGACGAAAAAGCACTGGAAGAGGCTGCTGGAGATACCAAGACCGACAGTACAGACAGCACGGATTCGTCGGATGAGAAACAGGGCACAACTTCTGACAGCTCGGACAGCACGACAAGTTCCGATTCGTCCGAACAGAATGCTGAGACTAGCAGTTCTTCTACAGAGAACGCTGACAGCAACGCGTCGGACAGTTCCGGCAAAACTTCTAGTGATAAGACGAGCAGTGACAGCGGGACAGACACGGAATCGTCTTCCAACAGTTCATCTGATGCAGCCATTGATTGACAGGAGCAGTGTTCGGTTAAAAAATAAGAACTTTTTTTGAAGAATGTACCTTCTTGTCTTGCC
>NZ_JBNMHC010000180.1:0-4595 GCF_050872565.1 Butyricicoccus sp.
GATGTGATCGCCGATGCCTGTCGAAACACCGGCAGAAATCTTGGTTGCGGCGATGTTGATGATACCGTTGCGATAGCCAGCGCGTTCACGGGTGGAAATTGTGATGCTGGCAAACGGCATGAACAGACGATACGCACAGATAATCTGGGTCAGCTGCGTCTCGTGTACGTCTTTCGGATTGATTTTATCGTTGTTGATAATCGGGCGCAGACGCGGACAAGAGAAGGCAATTTCCGCATGGGGATACTTTTTCTGAATCAGATACGCGTGCATACCGGTGGCAAAGGCATCCTTGCGGAAGTCATCCAGACCGAGCAGAGCGGCAAAGCCAACACCGCGCATACCGCCGATCAAAGCGCGTTCCTGTGCATTGACACGATACGGGAAAATTCGCTTGTGTCCGCCCAGATGCAAGGTCTCATATTTGTCTGGGTTGTAGGTTTCCTGAAAGACAGTGACATAATCCACACCGCATTCATGCAGATGACGATATTCATCCGAATTGAGCGGATAAATCTCGACACCGATCACAGTGAAATACTTGCGGGCAATCTTACATGCTTCACCGATATAATCTACCGGAGACATGGTGCGGCTTTCACCGGTCAGAATCAGAATTTCCCTCAGACCGGATTCTGCGATTGCTGCCATTTCCTTGTCCACTTCTTCCATGGTGAGCTTGCCGCGGCGAATCTTGTTGTGGCAGTTAAAACCGCAGTAAATACAATAGTTTTCACAGTAATTGGCAATGTAGCACGGGGTAAACATCATAACAGAATTGCCAAAGTGCTTGCGGGTTTCCTGCTGGGCGCGCTTTGCCATCTGCTCGACATACGGCTGAGCTGCCGGAGAGAGCAGGGCAGCAAAATCTTCCGGTGTCAGCGTATCCTTGGACAGAGCGCGGATGACATCAGCAGCGGTATATTTGGTTTCATCATAGCCTTCGCGGGCTTCGAGCACCTGCTCCATGATATTGCCCGGCACGATTTCCATGCCCGGCTGATATTCCATGTGATTGGTCTCGCGGGTGATATATTTTGCGTTGATAACTTCACTCATGTCTGCTCCTCCTTAGTCTGCCAAGAAACCGGTCAGCGGGGAAGAAGCGGAAGCCTTTTCGAGAATACGACCCATGCCGGACAGATAAGCGGTGCGGCCTGCCTCAATGGCCTGCTTAAATGCGCCAGCCATAGCCGGAATGTCACCGGCGGTTGCAATCGCTGTGTTGGACATGACAGCGGCACAGCCCATTTCCATTGCTTCACATGCCTGGCTCGGCTTGCCAATGCCGGCATCGACGATGATCGGCAGATCAATTTCGTCTACCAGAATTTGAATGAATTCCTTGGTCACTAAGCCCTTGTTGGTGCCGATTGGTGCGCCGAGCGGCATGACTGCAGCGGCACCGGCATTGACGAGATCGCGTGCGGCGTTCAGATCCGGGTACATATACGGCAGAACGACGAAGCCTTCCTTTGCCAGAATTTCGGTTGCCTTGATGGTCTCATAGTTGTCCGGCAGCAGATACTTGGATTCGTGAATACATTCGATCTTGATGAAGTTGCCGCAGCCGACCTCACGAGCCAGACGCGCAATACGGACAGCTTCTTCTGCGTTGCGGGCACCGGACGTGTTCGGCAGCAGAGTTACGCCTTCCGGAATATAATCCAAAATGTTGTCAATGCTGCCGAGCGTTGCGCGGCGAAGTGCCAGCGTAACAATCTGTGCACTGGCGTATTCTACAGCAGCCTTGATGAGATCCAGAGAGTATTTGCCGGAACCGAGAATAAAGCGGGAAGTAAATTCGTGTCCGCCGAGGGTAAATGTATCAGCCATGATGAAAAGTTCTCCTTTGTTTCGATGAAAAATGCTAAAAAATAAATGAAATTACGGTTCTTCGATGCTGAGCAGCAAGCGAAGTACCATGTTTGCCTCATGTCCGGCGCAGACCGTAACGCGCGGGGACATCAGACCAACGCCGTTTGCGGCAGCGGTTTCTCCATCACCGCAGACATAGAGTCGAGACATGCGCTTGCGGGTGACGATGGAATTGGACGAACCGTACCCCGCCATGCCGGAACCGGATACAATGCGAATGGTTTCGGATTCGCTGAGCAGGGTAGAGACAAGCTCTGCCTTGCAGACCGGATTGTCGAATGCTTCGCACACGACATCACAATCCGCAAATAATTCCATGGCATTGTCCGCTGTGATGCGGACCGTATGCGTCTCAACAGAGATAAACGGGTTGATTTCGTGAATGAGAGAAGCGGTTGCTTCGGTTTTGTACTGACCGAGATGCGAGACAAAATAGTTTTGCCGGTTGAGATTGCTCGGTTCAACGATGTCAAAATCTGCGAGCACCAGCTGTCCCACACCGGTTCGTGCGAGCATTGCAGCGATATTGGAACCGAGTCCGCCGAGACCGGCAATGCCGACACGAGCCTTGCGCACAGTTTCATGTACCTTGGGGGAATGCCGTGCTGCCATCATGTGCTCCAGCACATCGCGCGGCGGCAAAACACCTTTTTCAATCAGCGTGATGCTGTCGCCGTCCTCCAAGATACAATCTTCGTTGGTCTGAAAACCATTGCGGATCGTGACGGAAGCGGTGGGCTGCAATTGCTTTGCCGCCTGCTGTAAGCCGATGCCGTCGGGCAGCTGCACAGGCTTTCCGTTGCAAATGATGTGAAGCATATTAGCCGCCTCCTACAAAGCAGACGATTTCTACTGCGTCTGCATCGTGCAGCGCAAAGGTATCGTACTGTGCTTTCGGAACAATGGCGCCATTAACTTCTACCGCAATGCGGGTGAGCGGATAGCCCTGCTGTTCCAGAAGGGTATGAACCGTCATTCCATCGGTCGCAGGAACTGCGTTTCCGTTTACTTTCATCGGGTATTTCCTCCTTTTGATACAAGATAGACATGAAAAAAGACCATCGACTTTGGAAGTCGTGGTCTTACCTGCGTTTGTCTTGTTCAAAACTAGTAAATAACCTCGAAACTCCCTACGTCGGTACTAACCGGACAGGTTCAATGAGTAAGGAGGCAGTATCTCCACTCTCAACCGCTTCGCGCGGGTCCCCAGTTCGAACAAAGTCTTCAATTGTCTTTTCGTGAGCATTATACGACAGCAAAAAGGGATTGTCAATCATTTTTTTTCTGAGCGGTTCACGAAAAGCGAAAAAACATCGGTTGACGAATATGCGCAAAAATGCTAAACTGAACCTAGGAAACCGTGCGTTTTTTGTGGAAAAGGAGAGAATATGACGTACACGATTGAAAATGAAAAATTTTCTGTCACCATAGACAGTAAGGGCGCAGAACTCAGCTCGATGCGCTCGAAACAGACGGGAATCGAATATGTCTGGCAGGCAGAGCCGAGTATCTGGGCACGCCATGCGCCGGTGCTGTTTCCGATTATCGGCCGACTGAAAGATAAGACCTATTCCGTCGGCGGAAAAAGCTATCAAATTACGCAGCATGGCTTTGGCAGAGATTTGGAATTTGTCTGCACCGAGCAGACAGACACCAGCATTGCCTTGATGCTGAAGCCGAATGCATATACCAAACCGATGTATCCGTTTGATTTTGCGTTTACCGTGCGGTATACGCTGGAGGGAAATACGCTGAGAAAACAGCACATCACGACCAATCACGGCGATACAGACATGTACTACGAAGTCGGCGGTCACGATGCATACAACGTTGCGTTGGAACCAAACGAAACCATGGAAGATTATTACGTGGATTTCGGTTCTGGCGATGCGATTTATCCGCTCATCAATGATGATGCGCTGATGATTACTAAGGACAAGCGCACAGTGCCGCTGGAAGACGGCAAACTGTTTTTGTCCAGTGAGCTGTTTAAACTGGACGCTCTGATTTTGGATGACTGCAAGAACAGAACGGTCAGCATTCGCAGCAAAAAGTCCAAACATGTGATTTCTATGAAATTCGCTGATTTCCCATATTTAGGTATTTGGAGCAAGTACACGGGAAAAGATACCAATTATGTCTGCATCGAGCCATGGAGCACGCTGCCGGATGCAAATTATCTGGATCATGCCCTGGAAAATAAGATCGGCGTGCGAAAACTCGCACCGAATAGCAGCGAAACGCTGACCTTTGCAACAACGATTGAGGAATAAAAAAGCAGAAGCTGCAAACGCAGCTCCTGCGAGAGAAATCAAAAGGATTACTTGGCGCGATACATCGCCGACAGGCGGGTGTGCGACAGCACATGACCGCGCAGGCCGTGAATCAACTCGTTGAGATAGAAGCCCGGCTTCAGGTTCAGCTTGCAGTCCAGCGCATAGACGGACAGATCGTACTGATGGTCCTTATCCGGAGGTGCCATGCCGCCGTAGCGCGAGGCTTCTTCGATGGACTCATCGGATGCCACGCTGTGGAAGCTGGTGCAGCCCTGAATCAACGATGGGTCGTGTCGGCTCGCATCTTCCGGCAGCTCTGTGACCGTTAAATCGCACAGTGCCCAGTGAATCCAGGTAAAACCGCACACCGGAATCGAATCCAAATCGTCCAGCACGACGGCAAAGCTGACCGTGCCTTCCGGTGCATCCTCAATCTTGAAC
>NZ_JBNMHC010000181.1:0-4584 GCF_050872565.1 Butyricicoccus sp.
ACATAGAAGTTCTTCTATGTTTGAGTGTAGCATACAAGTAGAAAAAAGTCAATCTATTTTATAAAAAACAGCGTAGCAGCCAAGGAAACTGCTACGCTTAAAAAATCTTATTTTTTCTGCTTTTTCAGCACCTGTCCAACGAAAATCATAACCAGACCAACTGCCGCCAAGACGGTAATCGGCCATTGCAGCTGTCCGGTATACGGCAGCTTACTAAAAACGGTCGATGGCGTCTTTTCCGGCTTTTTATCCGGTTTCAGTTGATTGGGTGTCGTTGTTGACGGAACATCCCAAGAAAATTTCGGTGTGACCGTTATCGTACTCTGCTGGACAGAGACCAGAAACGGATCAACCTGATATTTTTTATTTTGCTGTGCCGTACTCTTGCGCACAATCAGATAAGAACCAGAAGATATAGGGGAAAACTTCAATGTCCCGTTCTGATCGGTTGTCTCGCAGGGGTAAGCGTCCAGGGTATCACTTACTTCTGCGGCAAGCTGCAAGGCTTTTGCGTGCTGTTTGCTCGCCGGGAGCTGTGTCCAACTGTTATCCTGCACAGGAATCAATACATACGTATCGCCAACAAGCGGAATTTCCGTATTTGCTGGTTTAACTGTGCACTGCATGACAATTGCGCCAGCTTGTGCCGGATTAACGGCGAAAACCGGAAGCGAACAGCAAAATATGGCACACAGAAATAGCAAAAGCGGGATACAACGATATTTTTTTATAAAAAACATATCATTCTCCCCTAACCTTTCGCCAAATCCATCCCATCAATTTGCGCAGCAGCAATACCACGACAATGACTGCGATGCCAACCAGCATATGCCGTACTTGAACCGGCAGATTTTCAAACCATGAAGCCGGATCCTGCACGGCTGCCTTAGCAGCGACAGATGCATCATATGGCACACGATGTCCGCGCACCAGCAAACGATGGGAATTTACGCCATACGGCGTACAGGTGACCAGAGTGACGTAATCCTGCCCTTCGGTGATTTGCAGGGGTTGTGTCTCGTTGGGCAGAACCGTCAAAATCTGGTCTACCTGATATGCCAAGGTCTGATTCAAGACCTTAATATAAAATGGATCGCCGATTTTCATTCGATCCAAGTCCGTAAACAAACTGGCGGTCGGTAAACCGCGATGGCCGGACAGGACAGCGTGTGTGCTTTCACCGCCTACAGGAAGAGACGTTCCCTGCATATGACCGACACCGACCTGCAACACCGCTTCACTTGTTCCGTGATAGATGGGAATTTTGGTGTGCAGGCGTGGGATACTGATATATCCCATCATACCGGTGTCGTCAATGCGGAGCAGATTCCAATAGTCATCTGCGAGGTCAACATCTCCTATATTGTCGATAGAAGCAACCCCGTTGCCCTCCTCGAACAGAGCGCGATTATACGCCCGTGCAGCCTCCAATTCTGCGTCAATCTCCTGCTGCTGCATTTTGCTGACAGAATCATCGTATGACGCAGTGGCGCGGCTGCCATTCTTTTCGGGGATAGATACTCGCTGAGTGATGGGTACACAAGAATGCCTACGCCAATCAGAATAATGACACAGCGAAGCAATCGACTCAGCTTTTCTCCCATTTAGCGGTTAGCCTTCTTTTTTCTCGGCATGAATACACCAATCAGGACAACGGCAACGCCAAGAGCTACCAGACCGATGGTACCCATGCTACCGGTTGTCGGAAGCATCTGACCCTTGTTATTCTGAACCGGGACTGTTGCATTCTTAGCTGCACTCGCCTTGTCATTGATCGTATAAGTAAAGTTGGTTAAGTCTGCGTTATCTGCTGTAATAACCACAGTAACCGGCTTGGTCAGCTTGTTGTAACCGGACGGTGCAGCTGTCTCGTATAAATAGTAAGTGCCAGCCTTCAGACCCTTAATCGTAATCTTACCATTCTCCGGAGTCGTAACATCTGTTACAGCAGTAGCGGTTGTTTCGTCTGTGCCCTTTATGTGATAAACCAAAGAGCCATCTTCTGCATTAGCTTCTGCGACCAAGTCAATCGGCGTTGCTCCTGTAGCATTAGAGTTTTTCAACTGGAAAGTTGCGCCCGCCAAGTGAGTCGCGGTCTTACCATCGGTTCCATACTCGCCGGTGTACTTATCAATGTCGATCTGATAGGTGTATACCTTGGCAGCACACAGTTTTTTCATCGCCGTCCAAATATTGCTTCAATCCAACGGTTTGCCGCTGCGTGTGCAAAATGCAAGCCCATTGTGAATGTTGTACTGCCTGCAATAATTTAATAACCGTTTTTGCAGCATGGAAGGCAGTAAAATAGTACGTATTTTTCCCTTGCAGGATATAAGAATTTTTCGTTTTTTCACACTCTCTACAGTAAAATATTGTAGTTCAGAAACACGAATCCCTGTACAGCCTATCGTTTTTAGAATCATTTGCAGGCGAGGCTTGTGCTCTGCTGCTCGCAGCAATCTATGATACTCTGCCTTTGTCAGTTCTTTTTGCTCCGATTGGTAGATTTGCCGCTGTAAGCGTAGTCCCTTTACAATACAATCCTCCCATCCTAAGAAGTGCATCAGTCGATTAATGCTGCACAGCATAGAATTAACTGTCCGTACGGCGTAGTGCTGTTCCAGCAAATGCTTCTTATACGCTATCATCTGTTCTTTTTCAATTTCTTTCCCCAATATGAACGCGTAAAATGCATGTACATCGCGCATATATTTCTGAATGGTCGCCTTACTCTTTTCGTCTAGAGCAAGGCTGTTTTTGAATGCTTCGACTTGTTGCTTCGTCAGTGTTCGCATTGCTTCACGCCCTTTCTTTTTTCTTTAATCATCCATTATACAAGAAAAATAAGAAAGAATGACGCAAATTATACAATTTTCTTTGAAACACAAACGCCTCACTGCCAGTGCATGGAACAGCACTAACAGCGAGGCGTTACTTTATTTATAATTTATATAGAATGATATTGAAAAATAATCTGAGCGCACTCTGCTCTCGTAGCAATAGATTTTGCAGATAATGTTTGGGCGGATGTTCCGTGTATAATTCCCTGCTGAACTGCCCATATCATTGGTTTCTTTGCCCATGCAGAGATGGTATCTTTATCAATATATGGATCGAGCACGGATTCATCCTCTGTCACTTCTCCTGACTGTCCCTGCTGTGCATGATAATTGCTCAAAAAAGTAATCATTTGTTCCCGTGTAATCGGTTCATCAGGAGCAAAGCAGTGATTTCCTATGCCTGCGGCGATATGGTTCTCCGCTGCCCATGCAATGGATGCGGCATACCAGGCATTCGGATCGACATCATCAAAAAATTTTTGCTGCGACGGTTGTGGTCGTCCTGATACATTGTAAAGAATTTGAATCATTTGTGCACGCGTAAGTCCGCTGGATGGTTCAAATAGGCCGTCTCCCATGCCGCTCATCCAACCTTTTTCCAGCATATACTCTACACTATGATTGTACCAATCATCCTTTTCTAAATCAAAAAAATTCATATATTTCGGACGATTTTCTAACAAAACATCAATAACTTGCGATGGAGTCATCGTGTGAATACCTTCTGGATCTTTCAGATCTTTTGAAAAATCCCATCGCATCAAATTTCCCTTTAGATATGTATCGACAGAACAAATCTTTACCGAATAAAACCGAGACCAATACGGAAAATATTTTTTCATAGCTTCTTTTGCAAGTTGAACTGCCTCGCTGTTGGCATCTCCGGATAGCGTTTGTGTACCAGAAATCTGCACGCCAGCATTAGGAGTCGAATGAATCAGCAAGACGCTGCCGTCCGCGCACTGTCCTAAACAAATCCACACATGACCGGATATGCTGACGATGTCTCCCACTTGGTAATTTTTTATCTGACTGTTTTCGATGTATGTTCCCCAGTTTCTCGCTGCATATTCAGCAGCGGTATTTTTAGAGGAATATACATATCCGGCTTTTCCGTTCTGATTTTCCATCGTATTATAGATTGTCCAACCCACAAAGCCAGAACAGTCTAATCCATTGCGAATCTCGTATCTATGATCTTTGTAATCATACGAACCGGCGTAGTTCCGAAAATAATCCTTCCATGTGCGGCTGGTTCCTATAGTAGTTGCATCAGATCCGGCACCGGTATCTTCTTCATTCCAGCCACCGCCCCATACATAAAGGGTGGAACCGCAAGGAAGCAATGCTGTTTCCAAAAAATTTCTCAACGTCTTTTCTCCCGGAACAGCCTCTGTAGAAATCGTAGTCTCTGCATGTGCAGGAGCTGAGATTCCTATCGCAGAGCTAAGCAAGAGTGAACCAACCATAAGACCGGCCAGTAAGCGATTTAATTTCAAAGAAATCCCTCCTTAAACAGACTACTGCCAAGATGTAGCTTGTCAGCCGATCTTTCTAGTTTGTTTTAGTCTTCCTTCGGGCTGGCAACTAAGAACAGCATATCACTGCCGCCCTCGCTCTCCGGGAACGCGTCATACATCGAGAAGTTGTACATCAAACGCTGTGCCGGATAAATACCATAGCCATCCTGATTGTGGTCTGTGGTATCATACGAATCGGCAACCAGGAATACATCATCATTTTC
>NZ_JBNMHC010000182.1:0-4568 GCF_050872565.1 Butyricicoccus sp.
ACAGAATAGCTCGGCTGTCTGCCGTCTACAACAGCCAACAGCATCTCGCCGTCCTTTGTCTGTCCCAACACGGAGCGCGGCTGCAAGCCCCAGCCGGAAGAGCCGCTGATGAGCTGTTCGCCGTTGACCACAAGTGCCGGACTGAACTGCATGGCATCGCGTGCCTTTTCCGGCAAGGTATTGGAGATTTTGAGATGATCTTCTTCATCCAAGCTAATCACCTTCATCGTGGTGTCCAAGGACTTCCGATATGTCTCCCGATTGGATAAAATCATACCAAATGCTTCTCCGCCGTTGCCTGTGCCGTCCGGATCGGAAAATCCACTGGCATTGATGCCGAGAACTGCGTCATTTCTCTCGCAAATCTTATCCAGATAACTGCCGGAAGAGCCGAGATTGGGTGCTGTTGCGAGCTGCACCTGTCCAGAGTCTTTGATGATTGCCATACGGCCGGAATAGCCGTCACCGGTCAGGCTGACAATGACAATGCCATTGTGTGTATCGATGGCGCAGACATCATCACCGTAAATGGTTTTTATGCCGGTTTCTTCCTTGTCATAATCTGCCCGGTCAATGAGCAGACAGCCATCTGCATCTAACAGATTTTCTTCTTTGTGTTTTTCCAGATATGCCGTCAGAGAGTCTTGGTCGATCTCCGGATATGTTTTAGCAAAATGCGTTTTTACTGTTTCCCATGCGCCAATGGCATTTGCCTTGTTTGGGAATTCTTCTTCGTCTTTGCCCCAAGAAGAATTATACTCTTCCTGCTGCACTTCAACCACGACACGCCCCTTCATCACATCGTCAATGACTGATTGCGGGAGAAACCGTGTTGCCAGCCACTGATGATTCATGGTGCCCATCGCCGTCTCAATATATATTGTTCTCCATCGTTCAATCAATGGAATATTGGAAAATACCAGCACACAGTACGCTGCCATAAGAAGTACAACTATAATAAACCATCGGGTTATTTTTTCCGCCATACTGCGTTTTTTTCGACTGCGCCGCCTGCTGGCATGTTTGGCTTCGCGCTTGGCCTGCTTCGGATTGTCAACGCGTTCTTCCTCTACAATCTTCCAGCCGGATTTTCCTGCATCTTTTTTTCCGCTCAAGGATGCGTGTCCTCCTCTACATTGTTACAAAATTTGTCTTATTATACCATATCTTTCGCCTCAGTCCTATAGACAAACACATAAAAAAATTCTTAAATATTGCGTCTGTCTGCAAATTCATGATAAAATACCTAGACTAGGAGGAATTTACCATGCAAAATATCACCCAAAACAACAATCTGATTATCACAAATGTCCGTCCATTTTCTGCCCGTCAGACCTTCACCTGTGGTCAATGCTTTCGCTGGACACCACAGCCGGACGGCAGTTATCTCGGTATTGTGCGCGATGCAGCCGCTCGCGTTTCTGATTCCCACGGTGCATTGGTTCTTTCCTCTAATGCGCAGCAATACGAACCGCTCTGGCGCGCCTATTTTGATTGTGAGACGGATTATGCCGCGATCTGCGACAGCTTCGCCGTCGACGCCTTCACGTCTGCCGCCGCAGAATTCGGGCGTGGCATCCGCATCCTGCGGCAAGATCCTTGGGAAGCACTGTGTACGTTTATTCTCTCGCAATGCAACAACATTCCGCGCATCACCGGCATTGTCGACCGGTTGTGCACGCTGCTGGGCAAACCGATTGTGTTTGAACATCAAACGCTGTACACGTTTCCCACGCCCGAACAGCTGGCTGTTTGTACAGCCGAAGAGTTAGCACCTCTGCGGGCAGGCTATCGCACGCCATACTTGATTGCCGCTGCACAGGCGGTGTGTTCCGGCGCAATCGATTTTTCTGCTCTGGAACAACTGGATACCGACAGCGCACGGCGCGAAATCATGCAGCTGCGCGGCGTCGGGCGAAAAGTCGCGGATTGCTTTTTGCTGTTCGGTCTGCACAAGCTGGATGCCTTTCCCGTGGATACTTGGATGAAAAAAGCCGCCGCATATTACAGCGGCGACATGAAACGATTCATCAACAGCCCGTATGCAGGCGTGTATCAGCAATATTTCTTTTTCTATACCCGAGAGCATTATCAGTAATCAGTCGTCCTCATTTCGGCTCTCGCACAGATAGGTTGCTTCGAGATCGGACAAGTGCACCTTGACTGCCAGCGGATACTGCTCATATGCATGAGCGATGGCGAAGGAGCCAGCCTTTGCCGTGTCGTCAAATCCACCCATATGCCAGCGAATAGCGACAGCTTCCTCATTTTTCAGGCGCATAAACCGCTCGATGAGAAAGACCGACTTTTCGCCATGACCATAGGGAAACCGATCATTGATGGTATAATATGGAACTTTTTCCCACTGACCATCCTCATTTTTCCGATTGCGATACGAGACCTCATAAAATCCCGCCTTGCAGATGTCGTGCAGCAGCGTGCAAATCGCTACGCTTTCCGGATCATCTTCTCCCTCTACAAAATGCTTTTTCATAAAAACTTTGTAGACATTCAGGCTGTGCTCGACGAGACCGCCCTCATATGCCGAGTGAAATCGCGTTGATGCCGGTGCCGTAAAGAAATCCGAGCTAAGCAGCCACTCCAGCAGCCGATCTGCACCGCGCCTCTTGATGTGCTGGGTATATTGGTCAACAAAAATCTGTTTATAATCCAAACTCATATTACCACCTCAAATCCCGCCGCTGTCAGGGCTTCCCGCACCTGTTCCAGCGGTATTTTTTGTCCATATAATACAATCTGTCCGCTGTCTAAGACAATATCTATCTTTTGTACCTGCGGAATGCGTTCCATTCGGCGGCGCACTTCGCGCACGCAGCAGCCCGCGCTCATGCCGCTGACCGTCAATTCGATTCGATCCTGATGTTCTCTCAGCTCATCAAAAATCGCTCTGAGCCGTTCCCGTGTGTTATTTTCCGGTTCATCTAACACGCGGTTGAGCATTTCAGACAGGAAAAAGCGAATCTCTCGACCGGAAACGCCCCACTGCTGCAAATCATGTCCATTGACTGCCAAATCCCGCCGCGTCAGGCAATTGTCCTGTTGCAGCGTCTCTTCCAGCAATTGTTCCGTCTGCAGCAGCTCGGTTTGATTGTGCGGTGTTGTTCCCTGTCCAATACAATCTGCTTTTTTGATTGCCAGCAGCTGGCGAAAAACACTTTCGCCATGTACGGCCAATTTGCGCCGCACACTGCGGGCAGTTTGTCCCAGCGGTGTATCATGATGCCGCACCAAATACAGCAGCTGCTGCTCCATCTGGGCAGACAATCGCAAATGCTGCAAAGCTTGCTTGGCAACGACATACGACTGTGCGGGATGTCCATAAAAATGACCGATTCCCTGTGCATCGATGCTAAATGTCTTTGGTTTGCCGCAGTCATGAAACAGCATTGCCAGCCGCAGCAGCGGCTCCGGCCGAATGGCTTCCATCGCGCGGACAGAATGTTCCCATATATCATATTTATGATGCGGATTGCGCTGATTGAACCCCAGCATCGGTGCGAGTTCCGGCAAAATTTCCGTCAAAATATCCGCGAACTCCATGCACACAGCTCCGGCATAGGCACCGCACACCAATTGCAGCAGTTCCGCCGTGATTCGCTCTGCCGAGACATGAATCAAGCGTTGTCTGTTGTCGTGCAGAGCCTGCGCCGTGTGCGGCTCTACCGCATAGCCTCTCGTTGCGGCAAACCGCAATGCCCGCAAAATGCGCAGGGCATCTTCTTGAAACCGCGTTTCTGCTTCGCCGACACAACGAATGCATTTGCGCTGCAAATCCTCTTTCCCGCCGAACGGGTCACATAATCCGCGCTGTGGACTCCATGCCATCGCATTGATGGTGAAATCCCGCCGCGCCAAATCGCGTGTAATATCCGTCACAAACGCAACGGAATCCGGCCTGCGTCCGTCAGAATAAGCACCTTCTGTGCGGAATGTCGTGATTTCTATTGGTTCTCCGTCCAATACAACCGTCACGGTTCCATGCTTCAGACCGGTTTCAATTACCGGTAAATCAGAAAAAATCTGTTCCGTCTGTTCTGGTTTGGCTGCCGTACACAAATCATAGTCATGCGGCTTTCCGCCTGCCAGCCAGTCGCGCACTGCGCCGCCGACAATATAGCAGGCAAATCCCGCCTGTTCCAGCCGCTCCATGACCATGCCGATTTGCTTCGGCACAGAAAAATCCGTCGTATTAATGGCGCCGCAGACCATTGTACGGCTTCCGTTGCAGCGGGTGCTTGGTGCCGTCCGGTTCTACAATTGTCGTGTTATCCAGCTGTGCCTTGAGATTGGCACGATACTCAGCAATATATTCATTGCGCAGCTGCTTCTGCTCGACCTTTTCTTCTTCCGTCAAGCCTTCTGCCTTTGCCTTTTTCGCCAGCGCATTGATGCGTTCAATTTTCTGTTTTTCCATCGTTCTGCCTCCATCTATTCCAAATTTCTTTATCTTTTTATTATACTAACTTCGTGCAAGTGTGGCAAGTGTAATTCTCGCTTATGCCGATGCCGCTTCAATCTTAAGATTTCTTAATATATGAATCTATTGC
>NZ_JBNMHC010000183.1:0-4553 GCF_050872565.1 Butyricicoccus sp.
ATACGCTCGTTTTGGCAAGGTCTCTTCGGAGCCGCCAAGCAAAGCGCCTTCATGACTCTTTTTGATGCTGCTCCAACGGCTGTGTCCGCTGTTGACTTCTGCAGTTGTTTTTTGCAGCAGCTGAGATAAATCTACAGGGCCGAACAAGTCACAGCACGCCTGAATATCAGAGGAGTATTTACTCCATTCCTCGGATTCTCCCAAATCGTTATTCATGGCGGCCATGGAGGCGAGATACCCGCCTGCTGAGCGGCCAATCATACCGATGCGATTGGGATCAATGTGATATTGCTCTGCATGGGCGCGAAGGAATCGCACGGCTGTCTTGACATCAATGAGCTGCGCGGGATAATGCGCCTGTGCGCTGCTGCGATAGTACATGGATACGAGCGCAAAGCCGCGTTCTGCGAGAAACTGCATTTCTGCAATGCTTTGATTTTTGTCTGTGCCGCGCCATGCACCGCCGGGTACCCAGATGATGGCGGGAAGCGGCTCGGCTGGAGCGTCTGTGGTCAGTCCGGAAGCCAGACGCATTTCCTGATTACCGTAGTGCAGCAGGATAGATAATTTCAGCTCTAATATTGAACCATCCGGCTGCTTGGCATGAGAATATACGATATTATCCAGCAATGTAAGCGTGCTGCGCTGGATACGCGGATGAATGACGGTTTTCATATAATATAAACTTCCTTCTTTTGGGTTCGGTATCTATCATAATATGATGCTGCTCGCTTGTCAAAGAAAAGATTCCCTTGAAAAATATGATGATTATCGGTAAAATAAAACAAGAAGCTGTAACAAAGGGAGGAATGACATGGAAATCCTAGATGTATATGATATACACCGCGTGCCGACGGGACGTACCTTTGTGCGCGGTACCAAACCGGAAAATGGATATTATCTGGTGGCACAAGTGATTGTCTTTAATACCAAGGGTCAGATGCTCATTCAGCAGCGACAGGCAAATAAGGTTGGCTGGCCGAACCGATGGGATGTATCCGCAGGCGGCAGTGTGCAGGCGGGAGAGACAAGCCAGCAGGCGGCGCAGCGGGAGTTAAAAGAAGAACTGGGGTTATCCGTCGATTTTACCGGCGTCCGTCCGCATGTGTGCTCGACGTTTGCTGAGGGCTTTACCGATGTCTACATCGTCAATCGCGATGTCAGTATATCCCAGCTCACGCTGCAAACAGAAGAAGTGCAGGCTGTCCGCTGGGCGGACAGAGAAGACGTCCTTCAAATGATTGAAAAAGGAGAATTTATCCCATATTATGCGGGCTGGATTGCGTATTTGTTTGATACCCATGAACAGTATGGCAGCTTTCGGCGCGCAGGGTATTGACAGGAAAAAATACCCTTTTCCTAATATCATATAAAATTTATAGGAATTTAGGAAAAAGGGCTTGACACACAACAGCAAACATGCTATTCTATACTCAGTTAAACGAAAAGCCTACTTACACAGTAGGTTTTATGGGAAAGAGGAGGAGCGACATGAAACATCGTATCTTCATCACGAAAGAATACACCTTCTATGGACGAATGTGTTGCTGTTGAAGATTTTTTAATACACAGAAAGAATATCAACACATTGAACAACATCGTCTACAAGATAAGGAGAATATACAATGAGCGAGAAGAAATTCCATTTTGAAACCTTACAGCTGCACGTTGGTCAGGAACAGGCTGACCCGGCTACCGATGCACGTGCCGTGCCGATTTACCAGACCACTTCTTACGTGTTCCATAACAGCGATCACGCAGCTGCACGTTTTGGCCTGTCCGATGCAGGTAACATCTATGGTCGTCTGACTAACCCGACTGAGAATGTTTTTGAGAAGCGTATGGCAGCTCTGGAAGGCGGCTCTTCCGCACTGGCAGTTGCTTCCGGTGCAGCAGCTCTGACCTATACTTTTAAGACTCTGGCTCATCAGGGCGACAACATCGTAGCTGCTAAGACCATTTACGGCGGCACCTATAACTATCTGGAGCACACCCTGCCGAAGGACGGCGTAACCACCAAGTTCGTTGATCCGGATGACATTGAGAACTTCAAGAATGCCATTGATGAGAACACCAAGGCAGTATTCTTTGAGACACTGGGCAACCCGAACTGTAACCTGATCGACATTCAGGCTGTTGCAGACATTGCACATGCACAGGGCGTTCCGGTTGTTATCGACTCTACCTTTGCTACTCCGTATCTGCTTCGTCCGTTCGAGTACGGCGCAGACATCGTGGTTCATTCCGCTACCAAGTTCATCGGCGGCCATGGCACCACGCTGGGTGGCGTTATCGTAGAGAGCGGCAAGTTTGACTGGAAGGCTTCCGGCAGATTCGCAGATCTGGTTGATCCGGATCCGTCTTACCACGGCATCAGCTTCGTAGATGCCTGCGGACCGGCAGCGTTCACCACCAAGATTCGTGCTATCCTGCTGCGCGATACCGGTGCTACCATCTCTCCGTTCAACGCATTCCTGCTGCTTCAGGGTCTGGAAACTCTGTCCCTGCGCGTAGAGCGTCACGTAGAGAACACCAAGAAGGTTCTGGAGTACCTCCAGAAGCAGCCGCTGGTTGAGTCCATCAACCATGCATCCCTGGATCCGAAGTATCAGGATCTGTACAACAAGTATTTCCCGAACGGTGCAGGCTCCATCTTCACCTTCAACATCAAGGGCGGCGAGAAGGAAGCAAAGAAGTTCATCGACTCTCTGAAGATCTTCTCCATTCTGGCAAACGTTGCAGACGTAAAGTCTCTGGTTATCCATCCGGCAACCACCACACACAGCCAGTGCACCGCTGAAGAGCTGGAAGAGCAGGGTATCCACCCGAACACCATCCGTCTGTCCATTGGCACAGAGCACGCAGATGACATCATCTGGGATCTGGATCAGGCATTTGAAGCTGTCAAGGCTGACGCATAAGTTTAGAACGACTATCGAAGGATATAGAACAGCTGTCGGGACCTAGCCGCCCCGACAGCTCATAAAAAATGAAAAGAGGCATTTTTATTATGGCTATCAAGCAGAGCATTACAGAACTGATTGGCAACACTCCGTTGCTGGAGCTTGTAAATTTTGAAAAAGCAAATAACCTGAACGCAAAGATCGTTGCAAAGCTGGAGTACTTCAATCCGGCTGGAAGCGTCAAGGATCGTGTTGCAAACGCAATGATCGCTGACGCAGAGGAAAAGGGCATTCTGAAGCCGGGCGCAACAATCATTGAGCCGACGTCTGGCAATACAGGTATCGGTCTGGCTGCTGTTGGTTCCGCCAAGGGCTACCATGTTATTCTGACCATGCCGGAAACCATGTCCATTGAGCGCCGCAAGCTGGTTGCAGCATATGGTGCAGAAGTGGTTCTGACCTCTGGTTCCGCTGGCATGAAGGGTGCTATCGCAAAGGCTGAAGAGCTGGAGAAGTCCATTGAGAACGCTGTTATTCTGGGTCAGTTCGTCAATCCGGCAAACCCGAAGATTCATTACGATACCACTGGTCCGGAAATCTGGGAGCAGTCTGAGGGCAAGGTTGACATCTTTGTTGCTGGCGTTGGCACTGGCGGTACCGTTTCCGGTACTGGCGAGTACCTGAAGGCACAGAACCCGAATATCAAGGTTGTCGCTGTTGAGCCGGCTACCTCTCCGGTACTGTCTGAAGGCAAGGCTGGCCCGCATAAGATTCAGGGCATCGGCGCAGGCTTCGTTCCGGATACGCTGGACACCAAGGTATATGACGAAGTATTCCCAGTACCGAATGAGGCTGCTTTTGAAGTAGGCCGTGAGATCGCACGCCGCGAAGGCATTCTGGTTGGTATTTCTTCCGGTGCAGCTGTTTACGCTGCTGCTGAACTGGCAAAGCGTCCGGAGAATGCAGGCAAGACCATCGTAGCACTCCTGCCGGATACCGGTGAGAGATACCTGTCTACCGCACTGTTTGCAGACTAATTTTTATCGAACAAAATAGCAAAACAAAGGGCAGAATGATTGGGAGACCATCGTTCTGCCCTATTTTGTATATGACACAACAATCGAAAATCGACTTTCCACAACAGCTGTGATATAATGAACCCATTGCAGCAGAAGGGAGGAGCCAAAAAATGGGCTTATTAGAAGAAAAACAGAAGAAATGTATTTGCGTCGGTCTGTTGGCGCATGTTGATGCGGGAAAGACGACTCTTTCCGAAGCTATGCTGTATCGAAGCGGAAATTTGAAAAAATTAGGGCGTGTCGATCATCAAGACGCCTTTTTAGATACCTATCATTTGGAGCGCGAACGTGGCATTACCATTTTCTCCAAACAGGCGATTTTAGAGCGAGAACATATAAGAATG
Organism: Butyricicoccus sp.; assembly: GCF_050872565.1. Taxonomy (GTDB): domain Bacteria; phylum Bacillota; class Clostridia; order Oscillospirales; family Butyricicoccaceae; genus Butyricicoccus_A. Next base: position 4,327 of record NZ_JBNMHC010000183.1, read on the forward strand.
ATGTTGCTGGACACACCGGGACATGTGGATTTTTCTACAGAAATGGAGCGCACGTTGCAAGTGCTGGACTATGCTATTTTAGTTATCAGCGGCAGCGCAGGCGTGCAGGGACACACGGAGACCTTGTGGAAGTTGTTGGAGCAGTATCACATTCCGACGTTTGTGTTTATCAATAAAATGGATTTGGATACAGCTGATCGAGATACAGTATTTACACAGCTCAAAAG
>NZ_JBNMHC010000184.1:0-4496 GCF_050872565.1 Butyricicoccus sp.
ACGCTGTTTCGCATTATGACACAGCTGATTTCGTCCAACGGCGGTACCATGAGCGCAGATGACGGAAAAAAATCTCTCTCCATTGGGTATCTGCCGCAAAAATTCGGCGCCTTTCGCACGCTGACTGCTCGCGAGCAGCTGCTGTATTTTGCTAAGCTCAAGCAGCGCAAGCATGATGGAATCCAGTGGGAACAAGAGGTTGACCGCGCCTTGGAGCTTACCAATTTGACCAACGAGAAAGATAAAAAGTGCGGCAAATTGTCCGGCGGCATGGTACGGCGTCTGGGCATCGCACAGGCCATCTTGGGCAAACCGGATTTGATTTTGCTGGATGAACCGACCGTCGGATTGGACATTGAAGAGCGTGCTCGGTTAAAAGATGTGCTGCTGCAGCTGCGCGGCACTTGCCCCATGATGATTTCCAGCCACATCGCGGAAGATATTGCTTCAACCTGTTTGAAAACCATTGTGCTGGACAAGGGAAAGGTGATTTATTCCGGAGAAGTGGAGAAACTGACACAGTTTGCACAGAACCATGTGTGGAAATTGTCCGAGCAGGATTATAATAAGCATTTTCGCGCGTTTAAACAAATCGGTCATGTAGAAGATCGAGATGGAACACGCTGGCTTAAGGCTCTCTCTTTGGAAGAACAGCTGCCGGAAGATGTTCTTGCGCAGCCAATCGTTCCACAGCTGGAAGATGGGTATCTGTATTTGCTTGCAAAGGAGAAATCCGTATGAAACAAGTCTTTGCTTTGCTTGTGTATCCGAAACGGCAGATATTGGTGCGGCAGGGAATCTCTATTGCACTGGTGTATGTGTTTTTGCTGCCGTATCAGATGCATTATCTGCAAACATGGGGAGAAATGACAGCCTCCAGAGAAATTTTTAAAACCGATCAGATGTTTCTGCCGTTGCTGCTGTTGTGGTCGCTGTTTCAATTTTTCTTGCCGGTCTATCAATCCGGTACGAAGGAGGTTTTGCAGTCTCTGCGTCATCCGGTTACCTCTGCGGCAGTACTGCTCATGCTGCTGCAGCAAGTGATGTATGTGCCGCTATATATTTGGACATATGTATCGCTGCCGCATTTTTCGTATATTTCCGGCATTTTAGTGTTCCAGTTGGTGAGTACGGCAATTCTTTTTGCAGCAGCCTTACAGCTATTTGCATCTCCGGTTATCAATATGGGCGTCGGAATAGCCTATATTGGTCTCTCGGCACCGATGGCGGAAAGCTTTATTCCGCTGCTGTTCCGCCCGAATCGTATGCTGGATGGCTTTACGTTGGAGTATTGGGTTATCTATGGCGGAATTTTGTGCCTTCTTGTGGTATTTCTCGCTGTAAAATATCAGTTAGGTAAACCAAAACAAGCAATATAAAAAGCAGGCAGGGACATTTGTCTCTGCCTGCTTGTACATCTATACATTATAATGTATAAAACTTATTCATACAGCGGGAACTGCTTGGTCAGTGCCAAAACACGAGAGGAAATCTCGTCTTTCTTCGCCTCATAATCAAAGATGCAATCGGCAATGCAGTCAGCGATAATCTTCATCTCAGCTGTGCCCATGCCGCGCGTTGTGACAGCTGGCGTACCCAGACGGACGCCGGATGTGATAAACGGGCTGCGCTTTTCGCCCGGTACGGTATTTTTGTTCGCTGTAATATGGACAGAATCCAGACGGGCTTCCAGATCCTTGCCGGTGCAAGTCTCATCGGTCAAATCCACGAGCAGCAGATGATTGTCTGTGCCGCCGGAGACCAGCTTGACGCCCCGCGCTTGCAGCTGCTCTGCCATAGCCTTTGCGTTTTCAACGATGCGGCGCGCATAGGTCTGAAATTCCGGCTTGAGTGCTTCTCCGAAGCATACGGCCTTTGCTGCAATCACATGCTCCAGCGGGCCGCCCTGTGTACCCGGGAATACGGCGGAATTGATACGTTTTGCCAAAATCGCATTATTGGTCAGAATCAGACCGCCGCGCGGACCACGCAGCGTCTTGTGCGTTGTTGTCGTGACGACATCGGCGTAAGGAACTGGATTCTGATGCTGTCCGGCGGCAACAAGACCGGCAATGTGTGCCATATCTACCATGAGATATGCACCGTATCCATGGGCAATCTCTGCCATTTTTTCAAAATCAATGGCGCGCGGATACGCGGAAGCACCGGCGACAATCAGCTTCGGACGATGCTTTTTCACAGCCTTTTCCAATTCCTTGTAGTCGATCAAACCCTCGTCATTGACACCGTAAGAGACAAAATGGTAGTTCTTACCCGACATATTGACCGGTGAACCGTGGCTTAGATGACCGCCCTGCGATAGATCCATACCCATCACCGTATCGCCCAGATTGAGCAGAGCAAAATACACAGCAAGGTTTGCCTGCGCACCGGAATGCGGCTGAACATTGGCATACTTCGCGCCAAACAGCTTGCAGGCACGCTCAATAGCCAGCGTTTCCACCTTGTCTATAAACTGACAGCCGCCGTAGTAACGCTTTCCCGGAAGACCTTCGGCATACTTGTTGGTCAGTACACTGCCCATCGCGGCCATAACGGCAGGGGAGACGATGTTTTCGCTGGCAATCAGTTCGATATTTTCGCGCTGACGTCCCAATTCTTCCTGCATGAAGCCGCCAAGTTCGGGATCAACGGTAGAAATCATACCAATGGAATCGATCATTTCGCTGTACATGTAAATACCTCCATAATGTTTGAATAAAAATGAAAAAACAGAGACACAGGCACCTGATATACTCAGATGTCTGTGTCTCTGTTCATGAACCTGAAAGATTCTTTCTCAACGGAGAAATTGCTTCTTCGGTGTCCCCATTGACTTTCCAGAGTGCTGTCCAAAAACGGTCCTGTTTGCCTGAGAGTTTTGTGCCCCTTCGGCGCTGCATGATTGCAGGCTCTCCCGTCTTCTTCGTCCAGCGTTTCGCTTTTATGCATGATACCTAACGCGGTATCTGTTTGATTTCACTTTAGCACGAACAAAATAAAATTGCAAGAAAAAACAGGATGAAATTCATGAAAAAACCAAGATTTTTGCACGATGCGCATGAATGATGCAAGAATATGCAAATTATTTATGCATGTTGCCTATTTACAAGACGGAGAAAATTTCGATATAATGCATGGCGTAGAGCAACGGGGCTTGACACAAAAACGTGTCGAGCCTCATTTTTTTATCTTATTTTTGCGAAGTGTATTACTACTCATTACACTTTTGGGTAAAAGCGAACTTCTCATATGTTTTTTCAAAGGCGAGAAAACGACTCTCGCTTTTGTTGCCGAAATAGATAACCTCTCGCTCATTTTTCTGCGGCAGCAGTTGATGATAGATTTGGCAGCCGACACCATTTGTCGGAAAAAACATCACGAAGGAGAACGAATATGTTAGAAACTTTTTCCAATCTAATCGCACGAATAGACGGATACGTGTGGGGACCTGTGATGCTGGTCATTCTGGTGGGCACAGGCGTATATCTCACACTGCGTACCAAATTTTTGGTCTGGCGCAATTTGCCTTTTTCCATTCACTCTACGTTGTCAAAAGAAGCTCGTCAGACAGATGGCGGCTCCGGTGATGTATCACCATTCGCTTCCCTGTGTACAGCACTAGCGGCAACCATTGGCACGGGCAACATTGCGGGTGTTGCATCTGCTCTGGTAGCAGGCGGCCCCGGTGCCTTGGTCTGGATGTGGATTTCTGCCGGATTCGGCATCACATCGAAATTTACAGAGTGTGCGCTGGCGGCAAAATATCGCATCTACAACGAAAAGGGAGAAGTTCTTGGCGGCTCAATGGTATCCATGGAGCGCGGCATTCCTGAAGTATACGGCAAAAAAGCAGTAAAGCCAGCAAAGATTCTTGCTATCTTGTTTGCAACATTTGCTGTCGGTGCTTCGTTTGGCATCGGAAACCTGACACAGGGCAATTCCATTGCGGCAGCATTTCATTCTGTTTGCGGCGCACCGATGGTTGTTGTCGGAATTATCGTCGGTATTGCGACATTTTCCATTGTTCTCGGCGGCTTAAAGACCATCTCTAAGGTATCGTCTTTCTTGGTGCCGATTATGGCAGTTCTGTATTTTGTCAGTGCCTTGATTGTTGTTCTGGCACATATCACTGCCGTTCCGGCCGCCTTGATTACGATGTTCCGCATGGCATTTTCCGTCAAGGCAGTCGGCGGCGGTATCGCTGGAAGCGTTGTCGCCTCTATGATGCAGGCAATGAGCAAGGGCGTTGCTCGTGGATGTTTTTCCAACGAAGCTGGCATGGGTTCTGCGGCATTTACCGCAGCTGCTGCAACAACAGATAATCACGTGCGCCAGGGCTATATCAGCGGAACGGGTACGTTCTGGGATACATTTATCGTATGCTCGATTACCGGACTGGCTATTTTGACTTCCGGCGTGATGAATCAGGCGATTGTCAACGGTGAAGTTGTTTTGACAGGTGCCAACTTGACAATTGCAGCATTTGAGACAAC
>NZ_JBNMHC010000185.1:0-4473 GCF_050872565.1 Butyricicoccus sp.
GTCGATTTTATAGCCGATGCCGCGCACGGTCTGAATCATCGTGCCGTCATCGTGAATCTTTTTGCGCAGCGTATTGATGTGAATATCCACCGTTCGCGTCGCACCGCCGTAATCAAAGCCCCATACCTGTTCCATGATCTGGTCGCGCGTCAGTACGCGTCCCTGATTGCGCAGCAAATCGCACAGCAGACGGAACTCCTTGCGCGTCAGCAGCACTTCCTCGCCGTCCACCGTGACGACGTGTCCATCTTCGTCTACATGGACATTGCCGTAATCATAGCTGTGCGCACCGTTTACCGCCGCGCTCTTGCCGCTCTCTACCGTTCGCCGCGCCACCGCGCGAATGCGTGACAGCAGCTCCAAAATGCCAAACGGCTTCGAGATATAATCATCTGCGCCGAGATCCAAACCGCGCACCTTATCCATCTCCGTGGTCTTTGCCGTCAGCATAATAACCGGAAGCTGGCTGGTCTCCGGCGCGGCGCGCAGATGCTTGAGGATGGACAGACCATCCTCTCCCGGCAGCATAATATCCAGCAGCACCAAATCCGGCCGCTGCTTATTTACTGCTGCATAAAAAGAACGTCCGCCCGGAAATCCCTGTGCGTCATATCCGCTTCCATTGAGCGCATAGACAACCATCGTGCGGATGCTCTCATCATCTTCTACTACATAAATGGACAGTTTATCCATACCAGTTCCTCCTATTTTTATCGTCGCTATCTAGCCATATTATAGCAGAAGTCTAACAGATCCCGCCATATCATCAGGTAAAATGTATGTAAAATCCGGCAAAAACAACGCAAACTCCCACAGCACTGCTCTGCGAGAGTTTGCATCCTTTTTATAAAAACAAATCGACATGTGCCCGACGCTGGAAATTCTTTTCCAGCTCGTGCTTATGATACAGATAAATCTCATTGTCAAAAAAGCGCGCCTGTTTGGGGCACTTTTTGATACAGGCGCCGCACTTGATGCACGGTCCGACATATTGCTTGACGTCATTGGCATCAATCGAGCCGAGCGGACACAGCTTGGCGCACAGACCACAGCCTGTACAGGCTTCGGACACGACCGGCTTGACCTTGAGGTATTCCCGCGCGTTTTTCGGCGCAAAATACGGTCTGTACGGCACATTGCCCTTGACATGCACCGACTCCTTGGGAAGCTCCTGCATTTGCTCCAATTTTTTGACGATTTGATTGGCAAAAGTATCTGCCAGCTGCAAATCCTCTGCGTCCGGTCTGCCTGCCGCCAGAATTTTGGAAAACGAATGCTCACCGACAAACGCCGCACCTGCCATCGTGCGGAATCCATTGGACTCCAACACATCGCGCAGCTCAATCAGGGCATCATCGTAATCTCGATTGCCATACAAGACAACCGGAACCGCCAGTGTCTCGCTGCCGTGAATGGCGTCGCGCACATACGGCAGCAGCTTATTCGGCACACGACCGGCATATACCGGCACGCCGACAATCGCCAGCTCGTCCGATTGACAAAAAATCTCCTGTTTTCGCGCTTTGGGCAGTGTAAAATCATCTTCCTGCACAGGAATATCCAACAATTTCGATATGGCCGCACCAATGCGCCGCACAACCGTCTGTGTGGTATTGGTCGCGCTGAAATAAATCAGACGGATACGCTTGACTTTCATCTCTACTCTTCCTCCCAGCATACTTACTGGTTATAGTATATCACATCCCCCGATATATCCCAAGCGATTTCTGTTTTCTCGGCAGGCATCGACAAAGGCGCGAAACAGCTTGCGGCTGTTTTCATCCCGCTTCCAAAACAGCTCTGGATGCCATTGTGTCGCCAAGAAAAACGGCTGGCGCCGATCTTCCACAGCCTCTACCAGTCCATCTGCCGACCATGCGCAGGCAGTGAGTGCCGGTGCCAGCTCGCGCACGCCCTGATGATGATAGCTGTTGACCGCGATATTTTGCTCGCCCAGAATCCGATACAGCAGGCTGTCCCCGTCAATCTGTACGCAGTGTACCGCTCTGTTATACGGCGGCGCCATGCAATGCTTGATTTCGCATGACATCTCCCGCTCCAAATCCTGATACAACGTGCCGCCCAGCGCCACATTGAACAGCTGGATACCGCGGCAAATGCCATAGGCCGGCTTTTGATGAATGCGGCACAGCTGCAGCAGCTCCTGTTCCATAATATCGCGCTTTTGGCAAATTTCCCCGCAGTAGTCTCTGCGGCTCTCTGCGTACAGCGCCGGATCAACATCCTGTCCGCCAGTAAACAAAACACCGTCTACCATGTCAAACAGCTGGTGCAGCTGTTTGGGGCCACAGTCCAGCGGAAAAATTACCGGAATACCGCCCGCCTGCGTGATACCCTCCAAATACCCCGGAATCATCCAAATACTGTCGCGTTGCACGTCATACAGCGGCGTCACGCCAATCATCATCTGCGTCATGTTTGCTCCCCTTTCCCGCATAAAAAAACAGAGCAGACGCCTTCGTCTGCTCCATTGCCACTTGTTGTTATTCCATTAAAATTTTACGTCATCCAGATCGTCTGCCTGTTTTACACCGACAACACCCAGTGCAATCAGTGCCGAGCCAATCGCTGCGATGACGCCGCCCATCGAAAGAACGGCAATCCATAATCCTTTTTTCATATCCTTCACCTCGTACAGATGATTTATACATAGTATACCACAAGCGGTTGCTATTTGCATCTCTTTTTTTGCATTTTTAATGATCTCGTAACATTTGCAGCAGCTTGTCTTTGTCCCGCTGACGCAAGTGTGTACGCCCTATGATTGATTCCAGCTGTCCCATGGTCTCCGGACGCTGCTGTACCAACTGTTCCAAAATTTTGTCCGAAAAGACAGCGGATGCCGGTTTTCCCTGTAATACTGCCACTTCTTTGCGAAATTCCCGCAGCTTCCGCGATAACTTTGGGTCATTGGATGTGCGGCTTTCGCGCACCATTCGCTGCTCCTGCGCCGATATATCCGCCCGCACTCGAATGGTCACTGGCTTTTTCTCAAACAAAATCGGTTTTGCCGCCGCAGTCAGGCTGAGGCGAGAGGGATTTTCCTGCCGCACCAAGCAGCCAATGCTGACGAGCCGATGAATCTCTGTCAAAATTTCTTCGCGGCTGCTGGTTTTCATAATGCCGAATGTCGATACGCTGTCATATCCCGTATCCGGTTCGCCGCGCAAAATGCAGCACAGCTGCTCGGCATCACATTGTTCTTTGACGCGATACACACAGGACAGGATTTTCTGTGCATCTATTGTGATGTCTTTTTCTACGCTTGTACTCTCGCAATTGCTGCACTGTCCGCAAAAGTCCGGCGCTTCCTGTCCAAAATACGCCAAAATATGCTGCCGCAGACACTGATCGGTAAACACATATCGTTTCATTTGATTCAGCCTTCGCAAATTTTGTTTTTTCAGCCACTCGACTTTTTCATCGGTCAGTGCCGGATTTTCTGGATCCTGCCGAATCAAATACTCATGCAGTCCAATATCCGCTTCATCAAATAACATGAGACAGTGTGCAGGTTTGCCGTCGCGTCCCGCTCTACCCGCTTCTTGATAATAGCTCTCCAAATTGCGCGGCATACCGAAATGTATGACATATCGAACATCTGCTTTATTGATGCCCATGCCAAACGCATTGGTCGCTGTGATGACCGGAAGTTCTCCGCTCAAAAATCTCTGCTGTACAGATCGGCGCGTCTCCGTGTCCAAGCCCGCATGATACGCCGCCGCAGGCAGCTGATTATCACACAGATATTGTGCCAATTCTTCGGTCTTTTTGCGCGTCAGACAGTAAATAATGCCGCATTCGGTTTTGTGTTCCTGCACAAAGCGGAGCAGCTGCTCCTCTCTGTCGTGCGGTCGGCGCACTTCATAATATAAATTCGGACGGTCAAAACTGGTGACCAATCGTTCCGGATGCTGTAAATGCAGCGACTGGATAATATCTTCGCGCACCTGCGCCGTTGCCGTCGCAGTAAACGCAGAAATGACCGGTCGTTCCGGCAGGCTGTCCAAAAACTGCGGTATTTTCCGATAGCTTGGGCGAAAGTCATGTCCCCACTGGGAAATACAATGCGCTTCATCCACCGCAACCATAGAAATCTTTAGCCGCTGCAATACATCATGAAATCGCAGGATTTCCAGCCGCTCCGGTGCGATATAAATGAGCTTGCATCGCCCCGCAGATGCTACCGCAATAGCATGGCTTCGCTCCTCCGGCGACTGCGAGCTATTGATAAAACAGGCAGAAATTCCCGCCCGCTGCAACGATGCCACTTGATCCTGCATCAGGGAAATGAGCGGAGAAATGACCAGTGTGACGCCGCGCAGCAGCATTCCTGCCATCTGATAGCAAATGGATTTTCCCGCACCGGTCGGCATCACACCGAGGACATCTCGTCCTGCGAGCATCGCATCAATCAGCTTGAGCTGCCCCGGACGGAATTCTGTATATCCA
>NZ_JBNMHC010000186.1:0-4468 GCF_050872565.1 Butyricicoccus sp.
AATGTCTTTACCAAGGTTGTGCGCATTTCCAATCCGTCTGTGCTCGGCAAGCATGTTGTCGTGCAGGGCGGTACGTTTAAAAACGATGCGGTGCTGTGCGCCTTGGAGCAGTATTTGGGACAGCCGGTCACCCGTGCACCGTATCCGGGAGAAATGGGTGCGATTGGCGCGGCACTGCTCACCAAGAGACAAGCGGGCGAGCACGCAGTCAGCAGCTTTATTGGCTTTTCTGCTCTTCCCAATTTCCAGTACAGCAAACAGGACGGCGTGCCGTGCCCGTTCTGCGGCAATCATTGCAGCAGAACCATTTTGCGATTCTCGAACGGCAGCTCGTTTATTACGGGAAATCGCTGTGAGCGCGGTGAAATCTTGGGCAACCCCAAAGACGCTACCGTGCGGGAACAGGTCAAGCATACACGCCGGACAAAAGACGATGTGCCGAATTTGTTCCGAACTAGAGAACAGCTGCTGTTTCACGATTATCCCTATCCGCAGCTGGATGAGGAAAAAAAGATAACCATTGGCATTCCGCGTGTGTTGTCGTTCTGGGATACCATGCCGTTCTGGAAGGTGTTCTGGCGCAGCTTGGGCTATCGCGTACAAGTGTCTGACAGCAGTACGCGAGACATGTATGAAAATGGCTTGTCTGCGGTTACCTCGGATACGGTTTGTTTTCCAGCGAAGCTCGTGCATGGCCATCTGCGCAATTTGAAGGAAAAGGGCGTAGATCGGATTTTTATGCCGTCCATCACGACGGTAAAAAGCGAAAATCTGGCGGAAACCAGTGAGTCCATGTGCGCTGTCGTCAAGGGATACCCGATTGTCATCCGCAATTCAGATGACCCGGAACGTCGGTGGGGCATTCCGTTTGATGCACCGCTGTTTCACTGGCATCTGCCGGAGGATAGAGACCGCCAGCTCACGCAGTACATGCAGGAAACGTTTGGCATCGCGCCGGAACTGACGCGGAAAGCTATCGCGGCGGGCGACGCGGCACAGCAGGAATTTTCTGATCGCTTGAAGGCAGAAGGCCAGAAAATCATAGATATGGTGCAAAAAAATGGCACCTATGCTGTCGTTTTGGCGTCCAGACCGTATCAAAATGATGCATTGGTCAATCATGATCTGCCGGAGCTGTTTACTGAACACCATATTCCGGTGCTGACTATAGACAGCCTGCCAGACATTAATCACGTGGATCTGCGCAACAGCCGCTTGGACATTGTCAATAATTATCATGCGCGGATGCTGTCCGGCGCTGTGCTTGCAGCGGGCTGCGACTATTTGGAATATGCACAGGTTGTCAGCTTTGGCTGCGGACATGATGCGTATTTATCCGACGAAATTATCCGCATGATGAATGAAATCAGCGGCAAGCATCCGCTGGTGCTCAAACTGGATGAGAGCGATGCTACCGGTCCGCTGCGCATTCGTGTGCGGAGCTTTTTGGAAACAGCGGCACAGCGCAGAACACGGACAACGGGACAGGTACGTGAACTGTCCGATCCATATCCGACAAAATTCACCAAGCAGGACGCAAAAGAACGCATCGTGCTCGTGCCGAACACCTCTCATGCGTTTAGCCGAGTTATGTCAGCAGCATTCAGTGCGCAGCACATCAAGGCAGAGCCGCTTCCAGTCGGAAGAGAGGAAGCCATTCGGCTTGGCAAGCAGTATGTGCACAATGATATTTGTTTCCCGGCGCAGATTGTTATCGGCGAGGCGTTGGAAGCACTGCTCAGTGGAAAATATCAAGGCAAACAGGTTGCCATTGGTATGGGTAAGTACATCGGTGACTGCCGTCTGACGCATTATAGTGCCCTGTTGCGCAAGGCATTAGACGATGCGGGCTTTGCGGATGTTCCGATTTTGACCAATGATGACAAGGACAGCCATGACATGCATCCGGGCTTCCGCATGAGCCTGATGTCTGCACTCAATATTGCGTTTGCCCTGCCAATGATTGACGTTTTGGAAGAATTGCTGCGCAAGATGCGCCCGTATGAACTGGTTGCAGGCAGCGCCGATGCCGCCTTTGAGCGGGCAATGGATGCCGTGATCGACGGCATGGAGCACGGCGGCATTCTCGGGATGCGCGGCGGATTCAAGCGTGCGATTGACATCATGTGCGATGTAGCGTATGATCGTAGTAAACGCAGACCAACGGTTCTCATTGTAGGCGAATATCTGCTCAATTTCCATCCGGGCGCAAACCATGATATTGAGAAATATCTGGAAGACAATGGCTTTGAAATTATTGAGGCGCGTATGACGGATGTCATTCGCAAGTCTTATTTTTACATTGATGCGCAGATTCGGGAATATAAGCTCAAGAAACCGATGGGTGAAAAGATTTGGTATTTTACCGCAGATGAAATCTTCAATGCGGCTCATGCCATGACGGATGCGATTGCCAAAAAGCATCCGCTGTACCATCGGGCGGCACGAATGCAGGAGATTATCAAGGACAGTGACCCAATCATTCATCATACGTTTGATGCCGGTGAGGGCGTGCTGATTCCGGGAGAAATTCTGCACAATGCAAAACGCGGCTGCCGAAACTTTATCATTTTGCAGCCGTTTGGCTGTCTGCCAAATCATGTCGTTGGGCGCGGCATCGCAAAAAGACTCAAGGAACTGTATCCGGATGCGCAGATTTTGCCGTTGGATTATGATCCGGATGTCAGCTTTGCGAATGTAGAGAACCGTCTGCAAATGCTGATTATGAATGAGAAGAGTAAACACGCATAAGGGAGAAATTATGGGATTTTTGGGAAAATTGCGCTGGGAGAAGCAAAAGCGCAGCCAGCGAGCGCACTATGAAGACGAACTGAAAAAGGCAGAAGCGCGGAAACAGGGACAGATTGATCCGCTGTTTGCACCATTGCAGGCACTGCGGGGCAGTCAGCACGGCCGCTGTGTGATTTTGGGTGCGGAAGTGCAGCCGTCTGTGCTGGATCGCTTAAATCACGAGGTGACCCTGTGCAGCGCGGCGGGCTGGGACAAGCTCAAACGAACCGGCTGGCAGCCGACGTATCTCGGCATTCAGAGCCCGGCGATGCTGGAACAGCTGGGCGCACAGATTGAGACGATTCCGGAACAGGGCATTTTTGCCGGAGACAATCTGGCTGTGCCGTCGCCGGTGCCGAAAAACTGGATTGCCTATCCCTATCTTGGTGTCTATAAATACTATTGCAATACCTATGAAACTCACCATGTCAAGTTCAGCGGCGATGCGCTGGAAGTGGTATATGATGGCTATGATACCGTGTACTCGCTGATGCAGATTGCCGTGTATCTCGGCTTTACTGATTTGGTGCTGGTCGGCTGCGGCTGCTGTCATCCGCAGGAGGAAAAGATGCAGTCGGCATTCCAGACGGCAAAGCAGTACGCCGATGCGCATGGCATCCATATATACAACGGCACACCTGGTGAAACCGACGACATCTTTCCGCTGTTTTCCCTGTAATTTACAGATTTGTTCCAAAATTTACACAAGATGCATTGATACATAGCTGCAAAGAGTCTACAATAGAATAGATAGAGAATACATTGCAGGGGAGCGATGCGGCGTGGAGCAGGGAAAGTTTGTCATGGATTTTCTGCGCCCAGAGGTGCAGCAGGAATATCAGGATTGTATCTATCTGCTGATGGGAAAAATCCGGCGGTTTGCCGAACAACAGCAGACTCTGCTTCATCGAGAGATCATTTCGCAGATTGTGTGGCGGCTCAAGAGCGAGCAGAGCATTTTGGCAAAGCTGCGGCGGAAAAAGCGAGAAAAGACCAATGCCAATATCTATCGGTACATCAATGATTTGGCAGGAATTCGCATTGTATGCCTGTATCTGGATGATATAGACCGCGTGCGTGCGTTTTTAGAGATGCTGCCGGATATTCGTATTTTAAAAGTCAAGGATTTTATCAAAAAACCGAAGAACAGCGGGTATCAGAGCCTGCACATGCAGGTACAGTTTCCCAATGAACGCAAGGTGGAAATCCAAATCCGTACGATGGGCATGGATTATTGGTCGGTGATGGAGCACGAATTGCAGTATAAAAAGAAAAGCAAAATCGGACGCTCCCTGCGGAGAGAACTGCTCGCTTGTGCCAATGACATGCATCGGATGGACGAGCGAATGCAGGCGATGCGTTGCTTGCTGGATAAACAGAATAAAGATACGATAGAATAAAACTGTCGCAGAAATCCAAGAGGAAGACTGCGGCAGTTTTTTTGTTGCTTTTGCGTCGGTTGCGGGACGACGTTTTGCATGGTATAATGGTAGGAAATGCGAGGTGAACGGCGATTGGAAGTAAGACTAACACAACTCAATTATCAAGAAATTTTGATGTATCTCGGGTATCGCGGACAGGAACGGCCGCCGGAACTGGAACAGCAGATTCGACGCTGCATGGATGAAGTGACAAAGAGCTGTCAGCCGAGATTGGTCTATCGCAGATTGCCGGTAAA
>NZ_JBNMHC010000187.1:0-4460 GCF_050872565.1 Butyricicoccus sp.
AATCTTTGCTGCGATCTTTGCAATCGGATAACCGGTTGCCTTGGATGCCAGTGCGGAGGAACGCGATACACGCGGGTTTACCTCGATAACGGCATACTCAAAGGAATCCGGATGCAGAGCAAACTGTACGTTACAGCCGCCCTCAATGCCCAGCTCGGTGATGATCTTGAGCGCAGAAGTACGCAGCATCTGATACTCATGGTCACACAGCGTCTGGCTCGGTGCAACAACGACAGAGTCGCCGGTGTGTACGCCGACCGGATCAATATTTTCCATGTTACAAACCGTGATGACATTGCCCTTGCCGTCACGCATTACTTCGTACTCGACTTCCTTCCAGCCTGCAATGCACTTCTCGACCAGAATTTCATCTACACGAGAGTACATGATACCGGAAGCTGCGATTTCACGCAGTTCGTCCCAAGTATAGGCAATACCGCCGCCGGTGCCGCCGAGCGTATATGCCGGACGAATGATAACCGGCAGACCGATTTCTTCGGTAAATGCAACGGCATCTTCTACGGTGTGTACAACCTTGGATGCGATAATCGGCTCATGGATCTTCTCCATAGTGTCCTTAAACATCTGACGGTCTTCTGCCTTGTCAATGGTTGTCGGGTTTGCGCCCAGCAGCTTTACCCCGTACTCATCGAGGAAGCCGCTTGCTACCAGATCCATCGCGATGTTCAGACCGGTCTGACCGCCCAGTGTCGGCAGAATGGAGTCCGGACGCTCTTTCTTGATGATTTCTTCCACGCACGGAATGGTCATCGGCTCGATATATACCTTATCTGCCATGGCCTTATCGGTCATGATGGTAGCCGGATTGGAGTTTACCAGAACGACTTCCAGACCTTCTTCGCGCAGAGCACGGCAAGCCTGTGTACCTGCGTAGTCGAACTCAGCAGCCTGACCGATGACAATCGGACCGGAGCCAAGTACCATTACCTTATGAATATCTTTGCGCAGCGGCATTACTGAGCGCCTCCTTTCTTCTCATCCATGAGTGCAATAAACTGATCGAACAGATATGCCGTGTCTTCCGGACCCGGCTTGACTTCCGGATGATACTGAACGGTGAAGATCGGCGCATGAAGATGCTCGATGCCTTCACAGGTATTGTCGTTGATATTGATGTGGCTGACACGAGCGATTTCCGGATTAACGGTCTCGCCCAGAACAGCATAGCCGTGGTTCTGGCTGGTGATATAAGTGCGGTCGTGTGCCAGATCCTTTACCGGATGGTTGACGCCGCGATGACCGAAGACCATCTTCTTGGTCTTTGCGCCGATGGACAGAGCCAGCAGCTGATGACCCAGACAGATGCCAAAGATCGGCATACCGGACTTGATGAGCACCTTCAGGTTTTCAATGATCTCGGTGTTTTCCTCCGGATCGCCAGGGCCGTTGGAGAGCATGATGCCGTCATAGCCGCCATTCAGAATCTCTTCCGGCTTGGTGTATGCCGGCAGAACGGTAACTTCACAGCCGCGTGCACACAGCTCACGGCGAATGTTGCGCTTGACACCGAAGTCCAGCAGCGCAACGCGATGCTTCTGGGTCTCTGCGGTGGTCGGATAAACCTTTGGCTCAGAAATGGTAACTGTCTTAACAGCATTGGTTACCTTGTATGCCTTCATTTCTGCAATCTGCTCCTCTGTCGGCTCATAGCCCTCAGAATACAGAATGCCGTTCATAACGCCGCTGTTTCTCAGGATACGGGTCAGGCGGCGGGTATCAATGCCAGCCAGACCAACGATGCCCTCGCTCTTGAGATATTCATCCAGCGAGCGGTCACAGCGCCAGTTAGACGGATATGCACATGCTTCACGCATGATAAAGCCGGAAACCCAGCACTTGCGCGACTCAAAGTCCTCAGCATTGAGACCATAGTTGCCGATAAGCGGGTAGGTCATGCAGACAGACTGTCCGTAATAAGACGGGTCAGTCAGGACTTCCTGATAGCCTGCCATGCCGGTATTGAATACGATTTCCGCAATAGATGCGCCCTCTGCACCGACGCTGACGCCTTCAAACAGCGTGCCGTCAGCCAGCAGGAGATAGGCCTTCTTCAAGTTCCAAACACTCCTCTTCTATTCAAACGATGTTGTTTTTACTATCTATATCAAAAAATTTTGACTTACTTGATTGCACTTACGATGTCATCACGCATACGAATCGCTTCCTTGCGTGCTGCTTCCTGATAATCCAGATCGCACTTCTTCCAAGCACACATGATACCGCGGGAAGAATTGACAATTGCGCCCAGACCGTCGTCATTGAATGCATTGGCGATGTCCTTGGCGGTTGCGCCCTGTGCGCCGTATCCCGGTACCAGGAAATAGCTGTGCGGGATAATCTGACGGATGATCTTCTGCTCTTCCGGATAGGTTGCGCCGACAACGGCACCGACCTGCGAATAGCCGCATTCTGTCATCAGACCTTCGCCCCACTCGGCAACCTTCTCTGCCATGCGAACGTACAGCGGCTGGTCACCCATCAGCTTGTTCTGGAACTCACCAGAGGACTTGTTCGAGGTCTTCACCAGCACATAAATGCCGCGGTCACGTGCTTCGCACTCATTGAGGAACGGGGTGATGCCATCAGTACCCAGATAGGCATTGACGGTGCAGGAATCACAGTTGTATACCGGCAGGCTCTCGCCGCAAACTTCGCTCTCGCCCAGATATGCCTGTGCATATGCGGTTGCGGTTGCGCCAATGTCGTTTCGCTTGATGTCCGCGATGACATACATGCCCTTCTCGTGTGCATACGCGATGGTATCGCGCAGAACAATCGCACCTTCCGGTCCCAGCAGCTCATAATATGCTGCCTGCGGCTTGATTGCCGGTACAATGTCGTGCAGGGCATCAATCAAGCCCTTGTTGAACTCCATCATGCTGGCAGCAGCAGCCTTGAGGGTCTTGCCATACTGTGCGGTGTACTTTTCAGTGATATACGCCGGAATGTACTCCAGACGCGCATCCAGACCGGCAACGGTCGGATTATTTTTCTCACGGATCTTGCGAACCAGTGTATTTACGGACATGACTCTTTTCCTCCTGTGTTCGTATCTTACTCATTCAAACGGATTGCGCGCCGGTCAAAATAACCACGCTGTCTTTTCCGTCATATTCTTTTACATATACCCGCACCAATTCAGATCTGGACGTCGGCAAATTCTTTCCGACAAAATCCGGACGAATCGGCAGTTCCCGATGCCCGCGGTCTATGAGGGCTGCCAGCTGAATGCGCTGGGCGCGTCCCATATGCAGCACCGCTTCCATCGCCGCGCGAACGGTACGTCCGGTGGACAGCACATCATCGACAATCAGCACCGTTTTCTGGGAAATGTCGTCGATTTCCGGCAGCTGACAGGCGATAGCATCCTCCGGATGGTCATCTCGAAAGCCGGTAATATCCAGCGAAACGACCTGTGGCCGCGTGCCTTCCACTTCTGCAATTTTATTTGCCATGCGCTCTGCCAGATATACGCCGCGCGTGCGAATACCAGCGAGCACCAAATCGACGGCACCATGATTGCGTTCAATGACTTCATACGAAATGCGGTTAATCGCCCGCCGCATGGCACCCTCGTCCATAATCTCGGCTTTTTTCTGCTCCATCGCTGCCCTTCCTTCTGTCGAACAACAAAAAACGGCTTCTCGCACCTGTGGCGGGAAACCGAAAATCTACAGAGCGAGTATGGGTATAGCTACCGTGTGCTCTCAATCAACTTTATCCAAACGCCTTGCTGAACTCACGGGGACAGCTTAAAGGTGCATATTCTCTGCTATTTATTATATACCTTCTTTAAATTTTTGTAAACCGGATTCTTTGCCAAACTTCCCGTCGGAATGCACAGGATGGCACTTTTTTTCCAAAAAATTTTGTTCATGTGTCAAATCTTGTTCAAAAGCAAGTTTTTCCAGCGATTTTCCGCATATTTTTGTGATTTTCCGGGCAAACTTTCGACAAAACGCGAGGAAAGGTGGTTGCATGTTATGAACTCTGGAATGTTTGCCGTCGGCGTTGTCACCGGACTTGCCGGAGCGGCCGCCGCTGTCATGGCGGTCAATTATCGTCTTGCCGGAACCGATCTCGGTCGTTCGGTCTCCCGCACCGCCCATCACACCGCCGGTATGGTCAGCCGCGCTGCCCATGAGGCAGCTGACACGGTAGACCGCATGGTTTCCGATTGACGCAGACAGACACACAAAGAGGCGGCAAATCTTTGCCGCCTCTACAATATTCATCCCTTCAGGGCGCACTGAAACATCTCGTTCAGCTCATCAATCAATACATCATCTGCCGCCTGACCATCGTCTTGCAGCCACAATGTAACGCAGCCAATAATACCGCTGGACATAAAGCGGTTGTGATAATTTCTGCTCTTTTCGCTCTCGTTGATGTCCAATGCATTGCGCGTGCGATTGACCACATCTTCAATGACATTCATG
>NZ_JBNMHC010000188.1:0-4454 GCF_050872565.1 Butyricicoccus sp.
CCGATGGAGTTGACCAGTTCGTTGGTGAAATCTTCGCCCTTAATATAGATGATACGGAATGACGGGTGGTCGCGGCGCACAACATTGGCGATGGCGTACAGCAGATGCGTCTTGCCGAGGCCGGATTGTCCGTAGATAAACAGCGGATTGTAGTTTTTTGCCGGGTTGTTTGCGACAGCTGTCGCAGCGGCGTGGGCAAATTTGTTGGAAGAGCCGACGATAAATTGCTCAAAGGTATATTCGTCCTCCGGATAGTTGTTGTGCGCGATGGGGGTTGGCGCGTCGCCGGTGGTCACGATGACGTTGATGTCTGCGGAGAACAAATCGCGCAGGGCGTCTTTGATGGTCTGCAAGTATCGTTCATCGATGATTTCTTTTTTGAATTTATCCGGTGTGTGCAGAAGCAGGGTGTCGTCCTTGAATTCGACGGCGGTCAGGTCGTCAAACCATGCGTCCAGCGTCACCGCTTGGAGTCGGCCTTGGAGCAGACCGAGCACGAGCTTCCAAATGTCAGCAGGTGTATTCATATGGTATCATTCCTCTCCCTTGGGATGGCAGTGCATAAAATGGGACTGGCTCCGAGCGATACGGATACCAGTACAGTCTATATAATACCATCAATTTTGCACTGTGTCCACAGGGTTTTCCACAGCTTCCACAGGAAAAGTCTTGAAAAAATGATTTTTTTCTGCGAAAAACGAGCAGAATGTGCAAATAAGCATTGACAAAATGAGAAATTCATGCTTATAATGTATCTTGTACACGCACGCAATGAATTTGAGTGTGAATGGAGGTGCAGCTAAGTATGTTAAGAACTTTCCAGCCGAAGAAGCGTCACCGCAGCAAGGTGCATGGCTTCCGCAAGAGAATGGCAACTGCTAACGGAAGAAAGGTTCTCGCTCGTCGTCGCTCCCGCGGCCGTAAGCGTCTGAGCCTGTAATCCTTGTGCGCATAGCGCACGGAGAAAAAAGAGATCGTGCTCCGCGATGCGGTCTTTCCACGAAATGTGCGTTTCGGGGGAGAAAGATACGCTCTCTTTTTTGAAAGAAGGACAACGAATGAGTGGGAGAAGCGTCGGGCGATTTGCCGGTTTCTCTTCACCGCTGAACAGAAATGGACCGCAAAGCGGTCCATTTCTGTTATCAGTACAAATTATCCTCTGTGTATAGCGGAGGCGGCGCGATTACAATTCGGACAGGCTGTGCGCCGTGAGACAAACCAGACCTGCCAGCTCCGGAACTATATCTATCGAGCCGGAGAGGAAAATTGCCGTGAGGTCGTGTCTGTGCGTGTATGCAAGTGCCTCTCGTCATTTTCCGCAATACGGAACAAAGGAAGTCGGGCGATGAAGAATACCTTAAAGGAAAACCGTGATTTCCGCAGACTGTACGGCAGAGGCCGCTCCGCGTCCTCGGACTGCTTGGTCGTTTACGCCATGCGCAACAAGTTCGGCGCAGGGCGGCTCGGCATTACCGTTGGCGTAAAGCTGGGCTGCGCGGTGCAGAGAAACCGCATCAAGCGCCTGATTCGCGAAGCATACAGACTGCACTTGGATGAGCTCCAGCCGAATACAGATCTCGTCGTGGTGGCACGTTTTCGCGCGGTGGATGCACCGTATCAGCGCGTAGAGCGTGCCTACTTGCGCTGCCTGAAACAGCTGGGACTGATACAGACGAAAGAAGGAAAATAAATCATGATGAAAAAGATCATGATTCTGTGCATTCGATTTTACCGTTCCGCTATCTCGCCGCACATGAGACCATGCTGCCGGTATACGCCGACCTGCTCCGCCTATGCGCTGGAAGCGATCGAGAAATACGGCGCACGGAAGGGCGGCTGGCTCGCAGTCAAGCGAATTCTGCGCTGCCATCCGTTTTCGCACCACAATCCCTATGATCCGGTGCCTTGACGGAAAACGACAACAAACCCCAATTTGGAGGATCAAATGGGAAACTTTTTCGGAATTATTATTGTAAGACCGCTGGGTCTGATTCTGATGGCGATCTGGTCGCTGGTTCAGAACTACGGCCTGGCTCTCATTCTGTTTACGCTGATTGTCAAGCTCATTCTGCTGCCGTTTATGTACAAGCAGAAGAAGGGCATGAAGAAGATGAATCTGGTGCAGGCGGAGTCCGCTGCCATCCAGAAGCGCTACGCGCGTAACAGAGAAAAGATGAACGAGGAGATGCAGAAGCTCTATGAGCGCGAGGGCGTCAACCCGATGGGCTCCTGCCTGCTCTCCTTTATCACCCTGCCGATCATGATGGCTCTGTATTACGCGGTGCGTCAGCCGATGAAGTACATGATGGGTCTGTCCAACGACACCATTGAGGCAATTGCCAAGGTGCTGGGCACGACGTATGACAAGAGCTCGGTTTCCGGTCAGATCCAGCTGGCAAAGCTGGTTCATGAAAACTGGGACAAGGTTGCCGACTTTGCGACCAACGGCTTGGTAAACATTGACTTTAACTTCTTTGGCATCGACCTGTCTGCGATCCCGCAGTTTTCGCATCTGGACATCCTGTGGCTGATCCCGATTCTGTCCGGCGGCACGGCTCTGCTGTCTTCTCTCGTCATGAGAAAGACCCAGAACATGCAGAACCCGAACATGCAGCAGAATCAGAGCGCGCAGATGAACTCCACCATGAACACCATGCTGATTATCATGCCGCTGATGTCCGTGTGGATTGCGTTCACCCTGCCGGCATCTATGGGTGTTTACTGGACCGTAAACAACCTGTTCTCCATTGCACAGGAACTGGTACTGACTTGGTACATCCTCAAGTTCGATAAGGCAGAGGACGACGAAGAGACCAAGGCGCGCAAGCGCCGCGAGGCTGCTCACAAGCTCAAGCTCGAGGAGCAGGCGAAGGAGAAGAAGGAAACCGGAGAGCAGACCGAGTACCGCGGTGCAAAGGCTGCAAACGTTTCTAAGAAGAAGCTCAAGGCATATCAGGCAGAAGTCCAGAAGGAAAAAGACAAGGAAACTGCTGCCCGTGCTGCGCAGATCAAGGCAGAAAAGGAAGCTGCCCGCCGAGCCGGCAAGCAGGTTGACGACGAGTAAAAGGACGGAAATACACGTATGACGAAGTATATTGAAAAACAGGCCGCAACGATTGATGAGGCTGTTCAGCTGGCACTCGATGAGTTACAGATGGATCGTGACAGCGTCAGCGTTGAGGTTCTGGAAAAGGGTAAGAGTGGATTCTTCGGCATCGGCGCCGTTCCGGCACGTGTCCGCGTATCCTATGAGGAATCGACCCCGGAGAGCGAAGCAAAGGACTTTGTAGACGGTCTGCTGCAGCGCATGGGCATCCAGGGCGAAGCATTCCCGTCCGTCAAGGAGGATGGCCAGATTATTCTGGACATTCGCGGCGAGGATATGGGTGCCGTAATCGGCCGCAGAGGCGATACGCTCGATGCCATCCAGTATCTGACTTCCCTGACCATCAATCGCGGCAAGGAAGAGCACATTCGCATTGCGATTGACACAGAGGGCTACCGCGCAAAGCGCGAGGAGTCTCTCCAGCGTCTGGCTCGCAAGATGGCGGGAAAAGTGCTGAAGTATCGCAAAAACATGACATTGGAACCGATGAACCCGTACGAGCGCCGCATCATTCATGCAACGCTTCAGGATTATAAGGGAGTCACGACCTACTCCACCGGCACGGAGCCGAACCGCCGTGTCGTTGTTGCCATGGAGCGCGGCGCAAGACCGCAGCGCAGCGGCGGTTACCGTTCGAGAACACCGCGCCCGCGCAGAAATGACGCGGAGTAAGTATCGCGGACAGAAATGAGGTCGATGATGTTATGAGCAAGACCATTGCCGCAGTCGCGACAGGGCCTGCTGCCGGACCGATTGGAATCATCCGCGTCTCCGGACCTCAAACCCTTGCGATTGTTGATACAATTTTTACCCCGCAGGGCGGTGGAGCGCTGTCTGAGCGCCCGAACCGTCTGCTGACGTATGGTGCGCTGCACAGCCGGGACGGGAAGGTCATTGACCACTGTCTGTGCTGTGTGATGCACGCACCGAACTCGTATACCGGCGAGGATATGGCGGAAATTCAGTGCCATGGCTCTCCGGCGGTGCTGTCGGAAACCCTGTCCGCACTGTTTGCCAAGGGCGCCGTGCAGGCGGAGCCGGGCGAATTTACGCGGCGGGCGTTTCTCGCCGGTAAGATGGACTTGTCCGGCGCAGAGGCAGTACATGATTTGGTGACGGCTGTGACCACACAGGCGGCGGAAAATGCCGCGGCACAGCTGGACGGTGTTGTCGGAACCCATATCTTTGAGATCCGGCAGCAGCTCGTTGATTTGGTGGCGGAATTTTTGGCGGTCGTCGATTATCCGGATGAAGAAATCGACTCGCATCTGTTTGACAGTGCGTGCGAGATTCTGCATCGGGCGACCAGCGAACTGTACGATATGGCGGAGACCTACGAGCGCGGACG
>NZ_JBNMHC010000189.1:0-4421 GCF_050872565.1 Butyricicoccus sp.
ATCCAGATGAACCTGACCATTGACAAGGTACAGCTGCCGACCAACCTGACCATGGAGGACAAGTGGATTCTGTCCAAGTTCAACACTTTGGTACAGGATGTCACCACCAACATCGACAAGTATGAGCTGGGCATCGCTGCACAGAAGCTCAATGACTTTATCTGGGACGTATTCTGTGACTGGTATATCGAGATCGCAAAGACCCGTCTGCAGAACAAGGACGACAAGGAGACCTGCGAGAACGTACAGAACGTGCTGTGCTATGTCCTGTCCGGTTCGATGCAGCTGCTGCATCCGTTTATGCCGTTCATCACCGAGACCATCTGGCAGGCACTGCCGCATGAGGGTGAGACCATCATGCTGTCCAAGTGGCCGGAATATCAGGAAGCACTGAATTTCCCGACCGAAGAGGCACAGATGGAGATGCTGATGGAGAGCATCCGTGCTATCCGCAACCGTCGTGCAGAGATGAACGTTCCGCCGTCCAAGAAGGCGCAGGTTTACGTTGTAACCGAGGACAAGGCACGTCAGGCAGTCTTTACCGAGGGCGAGGCTTGCTTCCTCAAGCTGGCGTATGCGAGCGCACTTAATGTCGCTGATGCTGCACCGGCTGATGCGGCAAAGATGGTTTCCGTTGTTACCGGCGATGTACAGATGTACCTGCCGATGAACGAGCTGGTTGACTTCGAGAAGGAGAAGGCTCGTCTGAACAAGGAACTGAAGAAGGCACAGAAGGATCTGGACTTCATCAATAAGAAGCTGAACAATCCGGGCTTCCTGAACAAGGCACCGGAGCAGGTTGTCGAGGGCGAGCGCGTCAAGGCTGCCAAGCTGACTGACCAGATCGCCAAGCTGAACGAGAGCATCGCTGCTCTGGATTAAGATCCATGGACAGCTATGAACAGACATTAACGCGGATCCATGCCCACGGTCGCTTCAGCGGCACGCCATGCCTTGACCGGATGCGTGCCCTGATGGCGATGCTGGGCAATCCGCAGAAAAAACTAAAATTTGTCCACATTGCGGGCACAAATGGCAAGGGGAGCACGGCGGTGCTCACTGCTTCTGCTTTACAACAGGCAGGGTACAAAACCGGCCTGTTTACTTCTCCGTTTATCATGGATTTTTGCGAGCGCATTCGCGTTGATGGGGAAATGATTCCGCGTGGCGAGCTGTGTCATCTGGCACAGTTCGTCCTGGAGAAGGAACAGCAGCTCACTCTACCGGAGGGCGAACGCATTGGCGAATTTGAGTTTACTACCGCATGTGCGATGCTGTATTTTGCTCAGCAGCAGTGTGATATTGTTGTGCTGGAAGTCGGACTCGGCGGACACTTTGATGCGACCAACTGTATCGACGCGCCGGAGGTTGCTGTGATGGCACATGTCGCGCTGGATCACATGGCGGTGCTCGGCAATACGGTGGAAGAGATTGCCGCTGACAAGAGCCATATCGTCAAGAGCGGCTGCACGCTGGTCAATTATCCGGAACAGAAAGATAGCGTCGATGCTGTTTTGCGTCAGCGCTGCTATGAAGTGACAGCACAGTATGTCAAAGCGCCGACACCGGACGTTTTGTCTTGCACGCTGGAGGGGACCGATTGCGTGATAGACGGCAAGACTTTTCACTTGCGCCTTGTCGGCAGACATCAGGCGGATAATGCCGCAACGGCATATGCGACTCTGCTCGTTTTGCGTGAAAAGGGCTGGAAAATCTCTGATCAAGCGATTGCAGACGGCTTTTCCCGTGCCGGTATCGCTGGACGACAGGAGGTTGTACAGACTGACCCGCTGCTTATGATTGATGGCGCGCACAATGTGGACGGCGTGACGGCGCTGTGCGCAACAATGGATGATTTGTTGCCTGCTGGCGGTATCTCTCTGGTGCTGGGCATGGTGGCAGACAAGCAATATGAGGCTTGCGTGCGCATGTTAGTTCGTCGGGCGGATTCTGTTTATGCGGTGCAGCCGGACAATCCGCGTGCGCTGTCCAGCCGAGAACTGACGACGATGATTCGCGCCTTTTCGCCATACTGCAATGTCATTGACTGTGGAGATGTCCCATCGGCGCTGAAGCGCGCTCTGCGCTATGCGGATGAGACAGATGCCATTGTCGTATGCGGCTCGCTGTATGTTGCGGGTGAAGCGAAAAATGCTTTGGCAGCCGACAGGATTTGATCCATTTTTTAGCTCGTGTTTTTTATAATAGAACTGTTCTCTGAAAAGAGAACGGTTCTATTTTTTTGCCTGCATGGCATAGCGTTAGGAGGAAAACGAAGTGAAATGTTCGCATAGACGAGAAAAAGACGGCATTGTCATTCGATTTTGCGGTGAATTGGGACATCATGAAGCAGCACAATGCATGGAATATCTGGAAAAAACCATGATTTTGTATCCCAATGATCCCATTGTGTTGGATTTATCCGGTTTGACTTTTATGGATAGCTCAGGAATTGCTGTTGTGCTGGGGGCACAGCGGAATATTTTGGGCGCAGGACAAACGTTTTGCGTCATTCGCACGCCGCCGTCTGCCATGCGCATATTTAAGGCGGCTGGCATTCAAAAACGAGTCAATTTCTTGCCGGAATTGCCGGAAGTATCTATGTCAGAGGAAAAGGAGGTGGTAGTATGCGCAGCGAAATCAACCAGATGAGCATCAAATTCCTCAGTCGATCCTGTAATGAAGCTTTTGCTCGGCAGGCGGTCGCAGCTTTTGCCGCGCAGCTCGACCCAACGATTGAGGAAATCAACGACATCAAAACAGCAGTCAGTGAAGCAGTGACCAATTGCATTGTCCATGCGTACAGAGAAGAGACCGGCTACATAACGATTCAGGCAAAACTGTTTGATAATGATGAAATTCAGATTTCCATTAAGGACAAAGGCTGCGGCATACCGGATGTTCAGCAGGCTCGACAGCCGATGTTTACAACAGGCGATGCGGGGCGTTCCGGTATGGGGTTTACCATTATGGAAAGCTTTATGGATAAATTGCGTATCCGCTCGCGGGAAGGTGTTGGCACACAGGTCACGATGACCAAGCGCATCTTAAATCGCTTTGCATAGACAGTACGAGGAGCAGCTGCGCCTGTTACAGGAAGCACAACGAGGAGACGAACAGGCAAAAGAACAGCTTGTGCGAGAGAATCAAGCGCTCGTTTGGAGCATTGTCAAGCGATATACCGGACGCGGAACAGAGGCAGACGATCTGTTTCAATTGGGGAGCATTGGCCTACTCAAAGCGATGCAGGGCTTTGACTGTGCGTATGGTACGAAGTTTTCCACCTATGCAGTGCCCAAAATTGCAGGGGAAATCCGCCGTTTTTTGCGCGATGACGGCACAATTAAAGTCAGCCGCACGATAAAAGAATTGGGCTATCGCATCAGCACAGCGAGACAAACCCTGCACCAGACGCTGCAACGATCCCCTACCGTGTCAGAGTTGGCAGAATTTTTGGGCGTCACACCGGAAGAAATCGCGTCTTGCGAAACAGCTCTACTGCCGGCTGACTCATTGCAGCGGGAAATCGGCGAAGACGGCACGACGCTGGAACAATTGCTGGGAGATCAACGCATGGAGGAGAGTATATTGGAATCCTTGTCTTTGCGAGAGGCGATGCAGCAACTGGATGCCCGCGCACAACAGGTGCTTCTGCTGCGGTATTTTCGTGGACAGACCCAGCAAGCCTGTGCACGGCAGCTCGGTGTTTCGCAGGTGCAGGTGTCGAGATTGGAGAGAAAAGCCATTGCAAAATTACGACAGATTCTCGGAGAAGAGGAACCGTCATTTATCAGTTGACGAAGCCATTGCTTTGCTATATACTTTATATAGATTCAAAGGCTTGCGAGAACTAAAAATTGGAAGAAATAACAAAACTGTGGGGAGGGAGTTCTATGACGGACAATTCTGTTTTCTTGGGAAGAATTTCGGCGAACATGCCGTCTCAGCCGGAAATCAATCCAGAAGCAACGGCGAGCTTTGTCTCGATTGAGCATCTAAAGCAGATGATTCGGACAGGTGTCTTAGACATTGAAAATCATACGGAGATTCAGCCCGAAATCGACCAAATTTTCCAAAAATTCAGTCATTTGGCGAGCTGTGGAAAGTGTGCACCGTGTCGAGAGGGAACCAAACGAATGCGTCAGCTGCTGAAAAAGATCATGGAAGGCAACGGCACAGATCAAGAACTGGATCAATTGGCGGAGCTGGCAGACATGATTACCAATACGGCGTTGTGCGGCTTGGGAATGAAACAGTACGTCATTGACCCAACAGTGTGTAAGGGATGTTCTCGGTGCGCGAAGCAATGTCCGGTAGATGCGATCTCCGGGCAAATTCGCTCTCCGTTTGTTATTAATCCGCACAAATGCATCCGCTGTGGCTCTTGTACAGATACCTGTGCATTTCATGCTATTTCGCTG
>NZ_JBNMHC010000190.1:0-4403 GCF_050872565.1 Butyricicoccus sp.
CTGTTCGCGGTCACAGCTCGCCAAAATATTCTGAATCTCTTCCGGCGGGAATTTCCCCTGACCGGCGTACAGCAATGTGCCGGAAATCGCCCGCACCATGTTGTACAAAAAGCCGTCCGCGGAGACGCGGATGCGAACCAGCGCGCCGACGGCATCGACACTGCACGTGAAAACTTCCCGTACTGTTGATTTGACCGGTGTGCCCATCGAGCGAACAGCGGCAAAATCTTTTCTGCCGATAAAATATTGTGCGGCACGCTGCATGGCGTCTACATCCAGAGCATAGGGATAGAAGTAGCTGCGGCTCACCGCAAACGGATCCCGAATTTTTCCCGGAGAGATGAGATATGTGTACTCTTTGCGGGTACAGTTAAATCGTGCGTCAAAGTCATCCGGCACGAGCGTGGCGCCGGATACGGCAATGTCCATCGGAAGATGGGCGTTGACGGCGAGCGGTAGACGATCCATGGGAATGGTGTGCGTGCCGTGAAAATTGGCAACATATCGCCGCGCATGGACACCGGCGTCTGTGCGCCCGACACCGGAAACCGATACTTCCTGTCCCAAGAGGGAGGTGAGTGCTTCGGTCACAGTCTGCTGGACAGAGCTTGCGTTGCGCTGGGTCTGCCAGCCGTGATAGGCAGTGCCGTCATAGCTGAGAATAATGGCTGTATTCAAAGGACAGATTCCTTTCTATGATGAGTAAAAGTATAACAGGAGGCTATTACAAAAGTGTGAACAACGGAGCCGGAAAAGAAAAAAGTTTGAAAACGAATCGGGCTTCTGCGCACACGAGAACAGAAGATTCCTGCCTATATTATAGAATACAGACCTGAGAAGAAAAATGCAACGGTCAATGTGGCATTTTTTCCGGTTTTATGGTACGATAGCAATACGCTATACAAGAAACAGGTGGTATTTTCCCTTGGCAAATACAAAAAAGACAACGACGCGGACGAAAAAAGCCACGTCAAGCAAAAAAACGTCTGCCGGAACGCGGCGGACGACATCTCGAAGCAGCGGCGCAAAAACGACAAATGCAGCAAGTCGCAAACGCACGGGAACAAAGAAGACAAGCACCACGCGGCGCACCGCGCCGAAAAAACAGCCGGAAAGCCCGATCCAAACCGGTCAGGTATGGAACAATGTGACCTTCGGCATTGGACTATTGGTATTGGCCGTGATTCTGGCACTGGCTTTGTGCCAGATGGACGGTGTGCTGCTCACCGGTGTTCTGTACGTAATTGGCGGACTCATCGGCTGGGGAACCAAGCTGTTCTGTCTTGCTTTGTGCGCAGGCGGTATGATTGCGCTGTGTGATTTCCAGCCGGTGCGCCTGCGCGTGACGAGCGCGCTGTTGTTTCCGGTTCTGTGGAGCGCTCTGGCGCAGACGGTTCTCGTCAACCCCGCAATGCCGATTTCTTTTTCCTCAATCATCGAGCTGTGGCACGATGGACAGAGCTTGCATTTGGGCGGCGTGATTGGCGGTATGCTGGCGAGCATTCTCGTGTTTCTGCTGTCGAGTATGGGCGCCAAGATCGTTCTCGTGATGGTCATGGCGTTTTTACTGCTCGTGATATTCAATACGACACCGATGCGCATGTTTCAGCGGCTGCGCGGCATGTTGTATGAGGATGTCGAACAGCTGCGCGAGCAGGACATGACCGTGTCACCGGCGAAGCCGCGCACGGAAGAGGCGGATGACGAAGATCGTACGCAGCTCATCGGACAGACCAGCCTCATGACCAAACTGCGCAATCAGCGCGGCAGCCGCCGGAAGGCAAAGCTGCTCAAGCAGCAGGAACAGGCCGAGCGGGCACAGCAGACGACTGATGAGCTGTCTGAAGAGAAAACGCAAAAGGAAACGGTTAAGCAGACAGCACCGGAAAGCAAGGTGGACAATCGCCGCCGTCTGGCAGAGGTGATGCCTGACCTGACAGAGACCATGCACACGCCGGAGCCGGTACAAGCACAGCGAGTGGAACCGGATGTGCCGCCTTGGGAAGAGGCGGCTGCGCTGGCAGAGCAGCAGGCAGCGGCTCCGCAGGAAGAAAAACGGGCGACAAAAGAGGAAAAACAGCAGGTACATCAGGAAATCGCCCGGGCGATGGACACCCCAGCGGCAGAATATCAATATCCGCCGCTCAAGCTGTTAAAAAGTGCACCGAAAAGCTCGAATACAGACGTTCGCGCCGAACTGCGCGACAGTGCCGAACGATTGGTGGATACGCTGGCATCGTTTGGCATCGATGTACAGATTATTAATATTGTGCGCGGCCCGTCGGTCACGCGCTTTGAGATTCAGATGGAGCGCGGCGTCAAATTTTCGCGTATTACCTCGCTGTCGGATGATATTGCGCTGTCGCTGGGCGCGGATACCGTCCGCATTGCGCCGATTCCGGATAAACTGGCGGTCGGCATTGAGGTGCCGAACCGCACGGTACAGATGGTATCGCTGCGCGATGTCATTGGCTCGAAAGCCTTTGAGACGTCGCGGGCAAGCCTGTCTGTTGCCCTCGGCAAGGACATTACCGGCACGGCACAGGTCATTGACTTGGCAAAGATGCCGCATTTGCTCATCGCCGGTACAACAGGTTCCGGTAAATCCGTGTGCATCAATTCGATTTTGATTTCGCTGCTGTATAAATCTTCTCCGGCGGATGTGCGGCTCATCATGGTAGACCCGAAAATGGTCGAGCTGGGCAATTATAACGGCATTCCGCATCTGCTCATTCCGGTTGTCACGGATCCGAAAAAGGCATCCGGTGCGTTGAGCTGGGCGGTCAGTGAGATGGAGCGGCGGTATGCGCTGTTTGCAGCGTCCGGCGTGCGCGGTCTCAGCGATTACAATGAGCTGGTGCGCCAGCAGCAGGAACAGACACAGGAGCAGCCGACAGAGGACGCAGATGGACAGCAAGTCATGCATCCGCGCATGGAACATCTGCCGCAGATTGTCATTGTCATTGACGAGTTGGCAGACCTCATGATGGTTGCGGCAAAGGAAGTCGAAACCTCGATCTGCCGCATCGCGCAGAAAGCGCGTGCCGCCGGTATGCATCTGGTCGTTGCGACGCAGAGACCGTCTACCGATGTCATTACCGGTCTGATGAAGTCGAATATCCCGTCACGCATTGCGTTTGCGGTGGCGTCACAGGTGGAATCGCGCATTATTTTGGATACTGTCGGCGCAGATAAGCTGATTGGCAAGGGCGATATGCTGTATTCGCCAATCAATCTCAATAAGCCGGTGCGCATTCAGGGCTGCTTTGTCAGCACAGAGGAAATCGAGAATGTCATTCAATATGTGAAGAAAAACGCCGAAGCGGAGTACTCGCAGGAGATTATGGATCATATTGAGAAGCAGTCGGAGAGCGAGTCGGCGGGCGGCTATGATGCCTCGGAAGATGAGGATGAGCTGCTGCCGCAGGCGATTACGATTGTTGTCGAGTCGGGACAGGCATCAGTATCTATGCTGCAGCGTCGGTTGAAGCTGGGCTATGCGCGCGCCGCGCGTCTGGTAGATCAGATGGAGCAGCGCGGCATTGTCGGCCCGTTTGAAGGCTCCAAGCCGCGCCGCGTGCTCATCACGCGCGATGACTGGATGCAGATGCAGCTTCGCGCACGAGATCTGCCGTGATAAGAAATTTGTGAGCGCGTAAAATGCGCAAAATCACTTGCATATTGCGGTGCGAGTATAGTAAGATAACTGTATACACAACAAGAGATATACAAGGAGGTTTTTTCTATGTCTTTCCGCAAGATTGATCCGACCGAGCTGCCGGGCAATGCCATTGATGAAATCTGCAACAAGTGGATGCTGCTGGCTGCCGGCACAGAGAACGATTTTAACTTTATGACCATCAACTGGGGTATGCTGGGTGAACTGTGGTTCAAGCCGGCAATCACCGTGTATGTTCGTCATTCCCGCCACACCTTCGGCTACATGGAGAACAACGACCTGTTCACCGTAACCTGCCTGAAGCCGGGACATGAAGAGGCTCTCAAGCTGGCTGGTTCCAAGTCCGGACGCGACATCGACAAGCTCAAGGAATCCGGTCTGACCAAGACCATGATTGATGGCGTGCCGACCTTTGAGGAAGCAGCATACACCCTCGTGTGCAAGAAGATGTACGCACAGGAGCTGCCGCCGGAGAACTGCACCGATATGCCGATTTTTGAGCACGCATACGATGCACCGGACTACCACAAGATGTATATCGGTCAGATCGTTGCCGCTTACGTCAACGACTAATTGATACAACAGGGTATTGGACGCCCATCCCGCTGGCGGGATGGGCGTTTTTGCGTGTGTCGGAAAGTAAAAGTAAAAAAACAGGAAATTCGTAAAATATTCCGTTTCTTCTTCCGCTCTGCTGTGGTATGATAAAAGCTAAGAAAAACTA
>NZ_JBNMHC010000191.1:0-4402 GCF_050872565.1 Butyricicoccus sp.
GACCAGAGACAGAGAGACAACCGTCGTCTGTACGCCAACCGGCACGCCGACAGAAAAAATTCGCTTGAGTGTTTCGGATTCGATGTGAATTTGGCGTAAATGCAGACGATATTCTTCCGGTAAGCGGCACAGCCGGTGAATCGTCAAGACGGCTGCAACCGTTTGGGATAAAAAGGTAGCCATTGCCGCACCGGCAACGCCGAAGTGAAAGATGTAAATAAATAAGGTGTTGCCTAAGATATTGGCAAAGCCGCCGATCAGCTGATAAATCATCGGGCGGCGGGAATCCCCCAATGCACGCAGAATACCAGAGCTGAAGTTAAAACCAACGATGGAGAACATGCTGAGAAAATAAATGCGGGCGTAAGTCACCGCAAGATTTAAAATCTCATCTGGGGTGTTCATGAGGCGTAAAATCGTGGGGGCGAACAGCCAGCCGATAAGCAGCAAGATGGCAGAGCCAATGACAGCGAGACCCATCGCCGAGTGCAGGATTTTTTTGAGCCGCGGAAAATCTTTTCCGCCATATGCCTGCGAGACCAATACGCCGACACCGACACCCATGCCGGTAAAGAAACCGACCAGACAGTTGATCGGCCAGGAACAGGTTCCGACAGCTGCGGATGCATCCTGTCCGAGCAAATTGCCGACAAACATTAAGTCTACGGTGTTGTACATCTGCTGGATGATGCTGGTGCCTAATAGCGGTAGGGCAAACAGGAGCAGAGCGCGCGTGATCGAGCCTTGCGTCAGGTCGATAGATTTGTTTTTCATAGAGAAAATCCCCCTTTCTTTGTGTGTGAAAATAGAAAAGATAATTCACTGACCGCGAGTCATTCAATTCGGTGTAAGTATTGTAAAATAGATTGTTACAGAAGTCAAGAGTCAACCGCAAGAGTTGACGCAAATATCTGATTGCAGTATAATAATAAAACATTTGCAGGGGAAAAGGATGTTTGTTTATGCACAGGAAGATTCGTATTTTGGAAGCTGTTGACCAGCCGAGAGCGGACGTTTGGGATGCGCTGTCTGCGGATACAACGGTTTGTACCGTGCGCTCGGGAGAAGAAGCCTATCAAAAGATGCAGAAAGAATCCTTTGATTTGGTGCTTGTCAATTTGATGCTCAACGGACTGGATGGTTTGGAACTTTTGCGCCGCATCAAGCGAGAAAATTTATGCGGTGTTGTTGTGCTGACCAGTGATTTTCCGGATTTTCAATATGCGCAGCAAGGAATCTTATATGGTGCATTCGATTATTTGCTTCGTCCCTTGACTGTGGATATGCTGCAAAAGCTGTTGATCCGCGTCAGGAAAAAGCTGTGGGGAGAGCAGGCGGCGCAGCAGCAAGCGTGCGATACCCTGGTACAGCAGATGGGAACAGAGCAATTACCTGCTTGCTTTGATGCGCTGGTGCAGGAATATACCCAGCAGACGCCGGATGCCGTACAGACAGACATTTTTATCCAGCATTTATATGAGAGCACAGTAGAAAAGACCTTTGAAACGTGGACATGGCTGTCTTTGTTTGAACAGAAACAGGAATATTTGTCGATTGACTGGTTGTCCGGCGGTAAGCATATGGTATGGGATTTTTGCCGCAGAAGATTGTGCGCGCTCAGTGCCGCGGTCGCTGTCCTGTATCCACGAACGAAAAATGAAAAACTGCGCAGTATCTTACAGTATTTGCTTCAGCATATTGATGATGGCTGTTTGCAGAAGGATGTTGCGGCTGCACATTATATTAGCAATCCGTCACTGAGTGAATTGTTTCGCAGTCAGCTGGGTATGACATACCATGCATATACCTCGGAACTCAAGATGAAGCGAGCGCAATATCTGCTTCGGTATTCTTCTAAAAAAATCTATGAGATCAGTGCGCTGCTGGGATATAAAGACGTCAATTATTTCTCCAGAAAATTTCGAGAAAAAATGGGTGTACCGCTTTCTCAGTACCGGCAGCAGAGCCGCGCAGAAGAAACTACCTCTCTGGACTATCAAATTTAATCGTGTATCCTCTGCCGGACGGCGGGGGATATTTTTTTCGAGAAAACGATTTCTTGCTGGAAATTTGTGAGAATTCTGCGAAAACACATACAAAAGATAACAAAAACGCTGATTTTTCGAGAAAAATTTCCTGATTGTCAGAAAAACCCATGATTTTTTTCGGAATTAGAAAAAAAGACTTGCGCTGAGCGAAAAGAGTGGCTATAATAACAACCATGCAAAACATATATATCCCATTAGACAAATAGGATATACGGAATATGGAGGCGATAGATCATGACATGGATCGATTCACACCGCTG
This sequence comes from Butyricicoccus sp., assembly GCF_050872565.1. Classification (GTDB taxonomy): domain Bacteria; phylum Bacillota; class Clostridia; order Oscillospirales; family Butyricicoccaceae; genus Butyricicoccus_A. The sequence goes on from NZ_JBNMHC010000191.1 coordinate 2,309, forward strand.
CAAGAGCTTGTACGAACGAATGTGTTGCTGTTGACAGCGAAAAGAAATCACAACACACATTCGATTGATACAAAGGAGAAGAACAATGAGTTATAAGAAAAGAATTTCCGCTATTCTTCTGGCATCCGCTCTGAGCGTTGGCCTTCTGGCAGGCTGCGGAGGAAGCAGCGACAGCGGTTCCGCTTCCGGCGATTCCGTGGAGATCACAAACGTATCGTATGACCCGACCCGTGAGCTGTATCAGCAGTATAACAAGGCATTTGAGCAGCATTGGAAAGAAAAGACGGGTCAAAGCGTAGACATTATCCAGTCGCATGGCGGCTCTGGCAAGCAGGCGTTGGAAGTTGCCAACGGTCTGGAAGCCGATGTTGTCACCCTCGCACTGGAAGGCGATGTGGATGCAGTAAAAAATGCAGGCCTCATCGAAGACGGATACACTTCCGAATTTGACAATGACAGTTCTCCGTACACCTCGACCATCGTATTCTTGGTTCGCAAGGGCAATCCGAAGAACATTCACGATTGGAACGATTTGCTCCGCGATGATGTCGGTGTTATCACACCGAATCCGAAGACTTCCGGTGGCGCACGTTGGAATTACCTCGCTGCTTGGTACTACTTTGAAAAGCAGGGCCAGAGCGAAGATCAGATCAAGGAAAGCATCAAGAAGCTGTATCAGAACGTGCTGGTTCTGGATTCCGGCGCACGCGGTGCAACAACTTCCTTTGTTGAAAACCAGCAGGGCGATGTCCTGATTGCTTGGGAAAACGAAGCCTTCCTTTCTCTGGAAGAGTATCCGGATGATTACGAAGTGGTCATCCCGTCCGCTTCGATTTTGTGCCAGCCGACAGTTGCCGTTGTCGATGAAGTTGTCGACGACCGCGACACGCGCGATGTGGCAACCGAGTATCTCAACTATCTGTATTCCGATGAAGCACAGCGCATCGAAGCCAAGAACTTCTATCGTCCGTCCAATCAGGATATTTTGAACGAGTATGCTTCGCAGGGCGACAGCAACACGATTACCCAGATTCCGGAAGATGGCAAGTGGATTGTCACAAATAACCTGGATCTGACCAATATCAGCCACTTTGGCGGCTGGACAAAGGCAGCAGAAAAGCACTTTGCAGACGGTGCGATCTTTGACCAGATTTACGAAAAATAACGAGCAAGAAGGATTTTGATTATGAAACAAAGAAGAAAAAAATTGCGGGTCATTCCGGGATTCGGATTGTCGCTCGGAATCACAGTGGCGATCCTCAGTTTCATCGTCATTATCCCACTGTGTTCTTTGGTTGTGTTTTCCGCACACCTCTCTCTCTCTGATTTTATACAAACCGTAACCAGCCCCCGTGTGCTGGCGAGCTACAAAGTCAGCTTTCTGACGGCACTCACCGCATCGCTGATTAATGCGGTGATGGGACTCATCATCGCATGGGTGCTGGTACGGTATGAATTCCCGGGCAAACGAATCATAGACGGCATGATCGAAGTGCCGTTTGCCCTTCCGACAGCAGTTGCAGGTATTGCACTGACGCATATGACAGTCGATACCAGCGTGATTGGCAGCTTTTTCCACGATCATTTCGGCATTGACATCGCGTATACCCGCATAGGCATTACGCTGGCACTGGTATTTATCGGCATTCCGTTCGTTGTTCGTTCGGTACAGCCGGTGCTGGAAAAGCTGGATGGTCAGTTTGAAGAAGCAGCAAGCATTCTGGGTGCGAGCCGCGGATACATTTTCCGCCATGTCATCTTTCCGGAAATTCTTCCGGCACTGATTGCAGGATTTACGATGGCATTTGCCCGCAGCCTCGGTGAATACGGCAGCGTCGTATTTATCGCAGGCAACACACCGTATGAGACAGAGATTACCCCTCTGCTTATCATGTCGAAATTACAGGAATTTGATTATGCAAGTGCAACATCCATTGCACTCGTCATGCTGGCAGCAGCATTCCTGATTCTGTTTATCAATGCGGTTTTGCAGAGCCGCTCGTCTAAAATTATCAGCGGTATCGAGTAAGGAGGAAACAAGCTGTGAAAAAACAATCATCCGGAGCTGTCAAATGGCTTCTGATCGCAGTGAGC
>NZ_JBNMHC010000192.1:0-4399 GCF_050872565.1 Butyricicoccus sp.
CGATGCGAAACGCGGATTTCCACCCCGCGAATGCGGTCAAACAAATGATACAGGGCGAGCAAAAAATACGGGCACACCACGATGAGCAGCAATCCGCCGAAGATAACCGAAAGAATCATCCAGAACAGAAAGCTGAGCATCAGATAAAAGAAATCGGTGCGATGCCCGCGGCAGCTCTTGGCAGCGGTGCGCACCGCCTGCCAGCAAGTCATGTTCTGCCGCTCCGCCATCAGAGAATAGCCGCACTGATACGGCAGCAGCATCGCTCCATACCAGATACTCGCCACAATGACAATCTCTACGAAAATCAAATAGCCGGTAGAATTGGGCAGGGCATACTGATACAGTGCCGCGCCCGCCAGACAAATACTCAGATACGGAATCAGCCACAATATTGCGTGCAGCAGCTGAATCAATGCCATCCAAATCGACCGGATATACAGCCGAATCGAGGTAAAGCATAGCAGAATCACAGATGCCTGTACTCGCGCGCCTGCCCGCCGCCACGCACAAAACTGCGTCATGCCGTAATACAGCGGCATCGTGATAAACAGCTGTGCCGCTCCATATGCCGCCAGTGCCTCTGCGAGTTGGGCATAAGTCAGCGTGTCGCGAATGGCCATGCCCGACGCATCAAAGCACACAATCTGTAAGGCAACAGAAATCAAAAATGCCGGTGCCAAAAACAGAAACGCCGCACCGAGCGTGGGCAGCAGCATCTGCATCAAATCCTGTTTGGCAGCCGCTTTGCTGCCATATACATTGCTCAAACGCTGTTTTCTGCTGTCCATTTTCTTCTCCTGTGCGGCGTTTTTTTGTGTCTTACTTCTTATTCAGCAGATATGCACTGCTGTTTACCTTGCTGGTTGTGGTCTTGCCATTCTCCGTCACCGTCTTGTACAGCGAAGCGTACTTGTACTTGCCGCTCGTGTAGCTCTTGCTGGAGAAGGAGATGGTCTTATCCGAGGTCTTGGTGCCGTACAGCTGAACCGTCAGCGAACCGCCTCCGGAGCTTGCTACGACCTTGATCGGATACGGGGTGTTATTGACAAACTTAAAGTCCTTGCTGCCCCAGTACACCGCTGCATCCTGCGAAATCGGTGTATACGAAATCTGGAACTGGTGGTTGTATCGTTCGGTTACTTCCAAATCCGCACGCAGCACTGCCATGTAAACCGTCGAGGATACCTGACAAACGCCGCCGCCCAGACCGTCTACCTCCGAGCCATTGGAGAAAATAATCGCAGAGCGATAACCTCTCGATGCCGTTCTCTCGCCAACAATGTCATTGTACGAGAACTCTTCACCCGGATTCAAAATAGTTCCGTTGATCGAGCTGCACGCCAGACGGACATTGGTGGTACGGCCAGCCTGACCGCCGTTATAATACGTCGTCGTAGATCCCAGTACATCGCGGAACAGCAGCGGCTCCAAGTCTGCCTTGGTAACCTGTGCCTTGGTCAGCTCAATCGGAATTGTATAGGTCTGCTGGCTGGCATCGCCGATGGCAGAAGAAATGGCACTTTCCTCTACCTTTACACCGTCAACCGCCTCTTCGATGGTCTTGCCGTCCTTCTTGTTTACAGTCGCATTCTTTGCCTCGGTGTTGACATCCTTGGCAATTGCTGCGGCATCCGGCTTGTTCTGATCCTTTTCCTGTGTCTCAATGGTATACTTGTTGAGATCGACGTTTTCTACCTGCGTCGAAATATCCGAGACAACCTTGCTCTTGTCAAACTCATTGCCCTGCTTGCCGGTGTCTACAATCAGTTCCTTCTTGTCTTTGTCCACCTTCCAGCTCGGCTGTACCGGCTCATAGGCCAAATCTTCTGCGATTTTGTCTACCTGTTCCTGTACAGCGCCGTCCTTCAGTGTGGCATTCAGCGAAATATCCCGTCCGCCGAACAGGCATCCCAGAACCGTCGAGACGCGCTGGAAATATCCGCCCTCACGGCCCATCTGATATGCCTGCTGTGCAGAAGCCTTTGCATCGACGGCTTCTGCCACGTCAGAGAGCTTGATCTCATAGGTCTTGTCTTCTCCGCTGACAGTATCCTTGCCGTCCAGCTCAATGCTCTGAGCCAGTACGGTCTTCTGCACATCGCCGGAGATGTAGCTTGCCGCTTCATCCTGCGTCATGCCGCTGAGCTTATAGGTATCTGCGACCTTGACGCCCGGGAAAACCTTGTCGTATGTATAGGTATACACACTCAAGGCAACAACAGCAACGACAACAACACCTGCAATGACAGCGGCAATCCGCTTGCCCATGCCGCCAGACTTTTTCTCCTTGCGCGGCTTTCTGTTGTTTCCAGAACCGCCGTCGGTCTCCAAAATCGGCTCAAACGGCTGCGTCTCTTCCTGTGTCGCACGACGCGGGGCTGCCTGCGGCTGTTCTGCCTCATCGTCAATCTTGACCGCATTGATTTTCATTGTCTTATCATCCAGCTCCTGTGCCTTCGGCGCATCTTCTGCCGGAGCAGCGTCTGCCCCTGCGTCATCGCCGCCGGTTACATTGACCGGAATCGCAGTCTCCCAACTGCCGTCCTTGTTTTTCTTTTTCATCTCAAAGGCCGCAGCGTTCTCTGCGTCCTCCTTGCTGACGATCGGAAAGCCCTTTGTGCTTTCTTCCACACCATGTTCTCCCGGAGTTACTCCGGACTGCTTCTTATCATCCATGCAGTTCCATAACCTCCTGCTTATCTCTTCCATGAATCAACTACGTATACGAAAATACATGCTTAAATCGACGCACAGCTATACTATTATACCTATCATAGAGCATTGTACAGCAAAATGCAATTACAATTCCGAAACAATTTCGTGTCGTTTTGATTACTTCTTCGATAGAGATGAAAAATCCGTCGGTTTATACGTTAAAGCGGAATTCGACAATATCGCCGTCACGCATGATATATTCCTTGCCTTCCGAGCGAACCAGTCCCTTTTCCTTTGCTGCCACGAGAGAGCCGCACGCCATCAGGTCATCAAACGAAACGACTTCTGCACGAATAAAGCCGCGCTCGAAATCGGTATGAATCTTACCTGCTGCCTGCGGTGCCTTGGTGCCCTTCTTGATGGTCCATGCGCGAACTTCCTTCGGGCCTGCGGTCAGGAAGCTCATCAGACCCAGCAGGTCATAGCAGACGCGAATCAGACGATCCAGACCGGACTCTTCCAGACCCAACTCAGACAGGAACAACTCCTTTTCGTCGTCCTCCAGGCTGGCAATATCCTGCTCCATCTGTGCACAGATCGGCAGTACCATCGAGCCTTCGTCCTCTGCAATCTTGCGAACAGCTGCCAGACGAGCATTTTCTGTCTCATCACCGGTAAAGCCGTTTTCGTCTACGTTTGCCGCATAGATAACCGGCTTCGAGGTCAGCAGATCAACGGTGTCAATCAGTTCCTTCTGCTCTTCAAACTCCGGGAACGTGCGTGCGGTGTTGCCGCCTTCCAGATGGTCATACAGACGCTGGAACACTTCGATTTCTGCGTTGTACTTCTTGTCGCCCTTTGCGAGCTTCTTAGAACGCTCGATACGGCGCTCCAGCAGCTCCATATCCGACATAATCAATTCGAGATTGATGGTCTCAATGTCGCGCTGCGGGTCGATGCTGCCCTCAACATGAATGATGTTCGGGTTGTCAAAGCAGCGAACCACGTGCACAATGGCATCGACTTCGCGGATATGGGACAGGAACTTGTTGCCCAGACCTTCGCCCTTGGATGCGCCGCGCACCAGACCGGCAATATCTACGAATTCTACTACAGCCGGAATGGTCTTCGGCGGGTGATACATCTCGGTCAGCTTATCCAGACGCTCGTCCGGTACGCTTACCATGCCGACATTCGGGTCAATGGTGCAGAACGGGTAGTTCGCCGACTCCGCGCCGGCATTTGTGATGGCATTGAACAGGGTGCTCTTTCCCACGTTCGGCAAGCCGACAATACCAATTTTCATGTGTTACGCTCCTTTAATCTATCCTGCGGGATGATTTGGTCACCCCGGTTATTTTTTACATACTTTTATAGTATACACCTGTTTACACCTTCTGACAAGCATCCTTGTGTAGTCAGTGTAACGGAATTCTCCCCTGATTTTCCGCCGAATTTTGGAATATGTCTGTGTGTACTTTTTGTGAAAAGCATTCTATAATAAACAAGAAGAAAGATTACAATTCCGTTACAGCCCTTTTACGTAACGGTTGATTTTGGAGGAATCGCAATGCCTGCGCTTGTCTCTCATTTTATGTTCGCAGACTCCGCTCTGCACGAAGCTCAGCCCTATCTCGCAAAAGCCATTGAAGCGGCACCGCTCGCTTTTCGCTGGGGTGCCCAGGGACCAGACATCTTATTTTTTTACCACCCACTCACCGAAAACAGCATCAACCGCGTC
>NZ_JBNMHC010000193.1:0-4368 GCF_050872565.1 Butyricicoccus sp.
CATGTTCGCGTCCGCCGCTGCCGATTACCAGTACTTTCATATTGGAAATCCTCCTTCTATAACTGCCAAAAGTCAGGCACGCCAAAGACGCACCTGACTTTTATTATTTTTTGCTTCTTAGTGATGGAACAGACGAATGCCAGTGAACGACATAACGATGCCGTACTTGTTGCAGGTGTCGATAACGTTGTCATCACGAATCGAGCCGCCCGGCTGTGCGATGTAAGCAACGCCAGACTTCTTTGCGCGCTCTACATTGTCACCAAACGGGAAGAATGCATCCGAGCCAACGGTTACGCCAGACTGGGTTGCAATCCATGCCTTCTTCTCCTCGCGGGTCAGCGGCTCCGGCTTTACCTTGAACTTGGTCTGCCATACGCCATCTGCCAAAACATCTTCGTACTCGTCCGAGATGTATACATCAATCGCATTGTCGCGATCCGGACGGCGAATGCCGTCAACGAACTGAAGGCCCAGAACCTTCGGATGCTGACGCAGCATCCAGTTGTCTGCCTTGTTGCCAGCCAGACGGGTGCAATGGATGCGGCTCTGCTGACCTGCACCAACGCCAATGGTCTGACCATTCTTGACATAGCAAACCGAGTTGGACTGGGTATACTTCAGCGTAATCAGAGAGACAATCATGTCCAGCTTTGCCTGCTTCGGCAGATCCTTGTTCTCTGTCACAATATTGGTGAGCATCTCTTCGTCAATCTTCAGGTTGTTGTGTCCCTGCTCAAAGGTGATGCCAAAGATATTGCGGCGCTCAATCGGAGCCGGCTCATAGGTCGGGTCGATCTGAATGACCGTATAACCGCCCTTGCGCTTGGTCTTGAGGATTTCCAGTGCTTCCTCGGAATAAGACGGTGCAATAATACCGTCGGATACTTCATACTTCAGATAGGTTGCCGTCTGTGCATCGCACTCATCGGACAGAGCAACCCAGTCGCCGTAAGAGCACAGGCGGTCTGCGCCGCGGGCACGGATATATGCACACGCAATCGGAGACAGCTCTTCATCCGGCAGTGTATCGGTAAAATAAATCTGCTTTTCAACATCAGACAGCGGATTGCCGATAGCCGCACCAGCCGGGCTGACGTGCTTAAAAGAAGCAGCGGAAGCCATACCGGTAGCAGCCTTCAGCTCGCGCACCAGCTGCCAGCTGTTGAATGCGTCCATAAAGTTAATATAACCCGGTCTGCCGTTCAGTACCTTGATCGGCAGTTCGCCCTCTTCCATATAAATACGGGACGGCTTCTGGTTCGGGTTGCAGCCATATTTCAGTTCAAGCTCAGTCATGGGAAACTCCTCTCAGCAGTGCTTATTGCGGATGATGCTGGAAGCCTTGCCGGTCTCCAGATCAATGAAGCTTACGTACAGGGAAACCTTGTTCTCTTCGTTCAGGTTGTCCCATACCATATCGGCAAACGTCTGTAAGTCGCCTTCGATGCGAACGGTCTCCGGCTCGCCCTCAAAGGACGGCAGCGGATTGCCATCGTTCTTGTAGGTATGGATAAAATGACCCAGACCTGCACGCGGTGCATCGTACTCAAAGAAAAAGCGCTTGTTGCACGCCGGATCGCCGTCAAAGCTCTTGAGAATAGACAGCTCATACGCACCATTCGGCTCAACAACGCCGGAAATACGCGGGGTGTAGTTCGGGCCGTCCGGCTCAAACTGACGGGTGCGCAGCGCCTCAATATAGCTCTTACCTGCTGCCAGACCGTCGCGAACGGTATCGGTCTGATCGCCATTTGTGACGATGGTCGCACCATTGAATGCGCGAACCGGATGATAAATAATCAGGGACGGGTCAACCATCTTAGACGGGTCAAACGCTTCCGTGCGGATGCCGTCTTCCGTCTCCGCAAAAATGCGGTTGCGGCTGTTTTCGCTGCGGCCCATGATGAAATATGCAATCACTGCGTTTTTGTCATCTGCGCTGCGGCCCAGAACGATGCCGCGGCCCGGATAGCTGTTTTCGCGCAGCAGTGCGCCAAGATCAAAAATTTCCATGATAAAATCTTCCTTTATATCGTTGCGTTTTATTCAGAAATCGAAACAATACCGTCATCCGAAACAGACAGCTTGCCCTCGCAAAACAGAGAGACCGCCCGCGGCAGCAAAATATGCTCTGCCTGTGCCATGACACGCTTTTGCAAAACTTCCGGCGTGTCATTCGGCTCAATCTCTACGGCTTTCTGTGCGATAATCGGACCGCCGTCTGTGATGGCATTGACAAAGTGCACGGTGGCACCGGTCACTTTGACGCCCTTTGCGAGCGCCGCTTCATGGACATGCAGACCATAGAAGCCATCCCCGCAAAATGACGGAATCAACGACGGATGTACATTGATGATGCGATTCTCAAACTCTTTGCAGAAGTCCTCATCCAGCACGGTCATAAAACCAGCCAAAACAATCAAGCCGATGTCCTGTTCATGCAGGAAATCCGCAAGTGCCCGGCAGTATTCCGCTCCGGAAGCATAGTCCTTCTTGCGGCGCACAACGCCGGGAACGCCTGCTTTTTTGGCGCGTTCCAGCGCATACGCCTTATCATTGGAGGACACAACGACAGAAACTCTGCCGTTGTGAATGTCCCCCCGTGCTTGTGCATCGAGAATCGCCTGTAAATTGGTTCCGCCGCCGGATACCAAAACAGCGATATTTACCATAACTGAACTTCCTTCTCGCCGGTCTTGCACTCGCCGATGATGTAACCGGTCTCGCCTGCTGCGGCGATTGCTTCCAGTGCCTTGTCAGCCTGCTCCTTCGGAACAGCGACAACCAGACCTGCGCCCATGTTAAAGGTGTTGTACATGTCGCGCTCCGGAATCTTGCCAACTTCCTGAATCATCTTGAAGATGCCCGGTGTCGGCAGAGCAGCCTTTTCAATGGAAACGCAAATGTTGTCCGGCAGCATACGCGGAATATTTTCATAGAAACCGCCACCGGTGATGTGGCTCATTGCCTTGACGTCTACAGCGGCAATCAGAGACTGAATCGTCTTGACGTAAATCTTGGTCGGAGTCAGCAGCTCTTCGCCCAGCGTCTTGCCAAACTCAGAGATATAACGCTGTACCGACTTCTCATTGATGCCCAGTGTCTTACGCACCAGAGAGTAGCCGTTGGAATGTACGCCGGAAGATGCAACACCGATCAGGACATCGCCAGCTGCCAGCTTGGAGCCGTCGATCATCTTATCGCGGTCTACCAGACCAACAGAGAAGCCTGCCATGTCGTACTCATCTACCGGATAGAAGCCCGGCATCTCAGCGGTCTCGCCGCCGACCAGCGCACAGCCTGCCTGACGGCAGCCGTCTGCAATGCCCTTGACCAGCTCAGCGATGCGCTCCGGATAGTTCTTGCCGACAGCAATATAGTCGAGGAAGAACAGCGGCTGTGCACCACAGCACGCAATATCATTGACACACATAGCGACACAGTCGATGCCAACCGTGTCATGCTTGTCCATCAGGAACGCCAGCTTCAGCTTGGTGCCAACACCATCGGTGCCGGAAACCAGAATCGGATGCTCCATTCCCTGTACCGGCGGTTCAAACATGCCGCCGAAGCCGCCGATCGAACCGAGTACGCCAGGAATATAAGTGCTTTCGACAAACGGCTTCATCTTTTTGACAGCTTCATAACCTGCAGTAACGTCTACACCTGCTGCCTTGTAACTTTCAGAACGACTATTAACCATTTTCACCAATCCCACTTTCAAAAATATTCTTTTCAACGGTGTCCGGAACTTCGATCGGATATTTTCCGCTGAAGCATCCGTTGCAGAAGCCGCACTTGGCGCCGACTGCAATTTTGTTTGTTGCCTCCAAAGACAGATAACCCAGAGAGTCTACGCCAATCAGCTTACGGATTTCCTCTACTGTTCTGCCATACGCAATCAGATACTCTCGATCCGGTACGTCTGTGCCGAAGAAGCACGGATGCAGGAACGGAGGGGACGAAATGCGCATGTGCACTTCCTTCGCACCAGCGTCTTTCAGAATCTTTACCAGACGCGCACAGGTTGTGCCGCGGACAATGGAGTCATCCACGAGGATAACACGTTTGCCTTCCAGATTGTTTCGGAGAGCATTCAGCTTGATGCGGACAGAACGCTCGCGCTTGTCCTGACCAGGCTGAATAAAGGTTCGGCCGATATATTTATTTTTAATCAGACCGACATCATATGGAATGCCTGATGCCTTGGAATAACCAATCGCAGCCGGAATGCCGCTGTCCGGCACACCAACGACGACATCTGCCTCTACCGGATATTCTTCTGCCAGATAGCGTCCTGCCTCCTGACGGGCAAACGCAACCGACGCACCGTCTACGACGGAATCCGGACGGGCAAAATAGATA
>NZ_JBNMHC010000194.1:0-4296 GCF_050872565.1 Butyricicoccus sp.
ACCCTGCGTTACTTCCTGATGCGCGAGTTCCCGTTCGGTTCCGACGGTGCATTCTCCAATGAGGCACTGATTAACCGCATCAACTCGGATCTGGCAAACGATCTGGGCAACTTGGTTTCCCGTACCGTGTCTATGGTTGAGAAGTACTTTGACGGCACCCTGCCGGCAGAGCAGACCGCAGATCCGCTGGATGATGAGCTGGTTTCGATGGCTTCCGCTCTGCGTGATAAGTATGACGACATCATGGAGTCTTACGCATTCCAGGATGGCCTGATTGAGATCTTCAAGGTTGTCTCTCGTGCAAACAAGTACATTGATGAGACCGCTCCGTGGGTACTGGCAAAGGATGAGGCAAACAAGCCGCGTCTGGCTCGCGTCATGTACAACCTGCTGGAGACCATCCGCATTTGCGGCATCCTGCTGACTCCGTACATGCCGGATTCTGCCGAGAAGATTCGTGAGCAGATCGGTGCAGATACGGATGTATACAACTGGGAGACTGCCGGTGTATATGGCTCGCTGCCGCAGACAGTTACCGTACACAAGGGTGCTGCTCTGTTCCCGCGCATTGACATGAACAAGGAACTGGCATTCTTGGAAGACCGCATGGCAAAGCAGAAGAAGGCAGCAGAAAAGGCTGCCAAGAAGGCAGAAAAGGCAGCAAAGAAAGAGGAGAAGAATCTCGAAGGCGTTATGATCGGCATTGACGATTTTGCCAAGGTCGAACTCAAGACCGCAAAGATTCTGTCCTGTGAGCCGGTAAAGAAGTCGGACAAGCTGCTGTGCCTGCAGGTTGAGCTGGGCGAAGAGAAGCGTCAGATCGTATCCGGCATTGCCGAGTACTACAAGCCGGAAGAAATGGTCGGCAAGACGGTTATCGTTGTGTCCAACCTGAAACCGGCAAAGCTGCGCGGCGTAGAAAGCCAGGGCATGATTCTGGCAGCAGATACGCCGGACGGCGTACAGGTTGTCTTTGCAGACGGCATTCCGTCTGGCTGCAAGATCAGATAAACAAAACATTCCTTCTGATGGAAGGATGACAGGAAGGCTCGATGATTCCCAGCGGGGATTTTCGAGCCTTCTGTATCTCAAAATTTTTCTCTTTTTTTGAACCAATCTCTTGACCTTCCACCTTGTGGAAGCTGTATAACAAAGAAAACAGAGAACACAGGGAGGATTTCCGATGAAGATCAAGCAGGTAGAGGAGCTGGTCGGCATCACCCGCAAAAATATCCGGTTCTATGAAGAACAGGGGTTACTGCAGGTGGCGCGGGCGGACAACGGATACCGCGAATATCATATGGAGGATGTCCGCAGACTGCAGCAGATTCGCCTGCTGCGTAAGCTGTCGATTCCGCTGGAAGATATTCGGGCACTGTTTGCCGGAACGCTTCGGCTGGATACCTGCCTTTCACGGCAGATGACGCAGTATGAAAGGCAGAAGCGAGATCTCGATCAGATGACGAAATTCTGCGAGATGCTGATGCGGGAAAATACATCTCTGGAATCTCTGGATGCGGAGCTTTGTTTGGAACAGATGGAGCATCTGGAAAAGGAGGGAACCAGCTTTATGGATGTCAACACAACCGATGTAAAGAAAAAACGCAGAAACGGTGCCGTACTCGGTGCAGCGTTTATGATTGGTGTGATGCTTGCCGTGATTGCCCTTATTTTGTGGGTGAGTACGCAGGAGGAGATGCCGCTTCCGGTATTGGGCATTGGCATCGGTGTTCCGGTGGTTATCATGGTTGGCGTGCTGGCTGCTCTGCGCAGCAGACTCAAAGAGATTCAAGGAGGAGAAGAAGATGAAGCTGCTAAGTATTGAGTATATTCCGAATGCAGAAATTGAAGCATTGGGAATGGTAAAGGGAACCATCGTTCAGACCAAGAATGTCGGAAAAGACTTTATGGCGGGCATGAAAACGCTGGTCGGCGGAGAGATCGTCGGCTACACGCAGATGCTGGAAGAGGCACGGCAGATTGCCGTCAAACGCATGGTGGATGAGGCAAAGGCACTGGGTGCGGATGCCATCATCGGCGTGCGGTATGGCTCGTCACAGGTAATGGCGGGCGCTGCGGAGGTCATTGCCTACGGTACGGCGGTGCGTATCCTGAATCAGTAAGAAAGGAAACACATATGCTGTTTGATACCCATGCACACTATGATGACAGCTGGTTTGATGCGGATCGAGAGCAGCTGCTTTCGTCGATGCAGGAGCATAACGTCGGATTGATTCTCAATCCGGGCTGTGATGTAGAGACATCGAAAACCGCGGTACAGCTGGCGCATACCCATGACTTTATGTATGCCGCTGTCGGCATTCATCCGGAATACAGCGTTGACGTCACAGATGCAGATCTTACCATCATTCGCGCGCTGGCGGCAGACCCGAAGGTCAAGGCAATCGGAGAGATTGGCTTGGATTATTATTGGGAAAAGCGTTCTCCGGAGACCACGCCGCCGCGCGAACAGCAGAAGCTCTTGCTGCGCAAACAACTAGAGCTGGCGCGGGAGCTGAAATTGCCGGTCATTATCCATGACCGCGATGCCCATGAGGACTGCTTTGACATCGTAAAAGACTATGCAGATCTGAAGGGTGTCTATCACTGCTATTCCGGCAGTTTGGAGATGGCAAAGGAAATTCTCAAGCTGGGATGGAATTTGTCGTTTACCGGCGTGATTACCTATGGCAGAGCGAAAAAGGCGCGCCGCGTCATCGAGGGAATCCCGATGGATCGCATCATGATTGAGACAGACAGTCCATATCTGACGCCGGAGCCGGAGCGGCTCGCAGAAGGACGCGTGCGCAACAGCTCGCTGTTTGTTCATCGCGTCGCAGAACAGATTGCGAATTTTAAGGGATTATCTGTACAAGAAGTCGAAGAAATTACGACAGCGAACGGAAAAGCCTTTTTCGACATTGTATGACGCATGGTGCATAAAAAGATAGACAGAATCAGGCATATCAATTGACAAACACGATTAAATTTTATATAATATAAATAATTTAAACGGAGCGTTTATTAAACGCTGAGAGGAGTGGCTCTTATGAAGAAGAGATTGATGAGTCTGCTGCTGGCAGGATGCATGACGGCTGTGCTGTCTGTTGGTGCTTTTGCGGCAGATACGACAGAAGTATCTAAGTCTGAAGAAGCATCTCTGAAGGCACCGGTATCTAAGGTGTTCACGGATGTACCGGCAGACGCTTGGTATGTAGCTGGCGTACAGTTCGTATACAACAACGATGTTATGGTTGGCGTTGCTGCTGACAAGTTTGCACCGGAAGCAGGTTTCAACCGCGCTATGGTGGTACAGACTATGTATAACCGTTCCAGCAACAAGAACTACAACAAGAACGCAGCACCGGCATTCTCCGATGTCACAGATAAGAATGCTTGGTACTATGATGCTGTACAGTGGGCAGCACAGAGAGGCGTTATCGGCGGCTATGAAGACGGCACTTTCCGTCCGAATAGAAATGTAACTCGTGAAGAGTTTGCAACTATTCTGTATCAGGCTTCCGGTAGCCCGGCAATTATCAACTACACCCTGCCGACGCATCCGGACTTCAAGGATGTTTCCGCTTGGGCAAAGAACGCAATGATCTGGGCTAACCGCCGTCACGTCATCAATGGCGTTCCGGAAAATGGTCTGCTGTATCTCCAGCCGAAGGGTGTTGCTACTCGTGCACAGGCAGCTAGCATGTTGTCTCAGTATCTGGTTATCACCGGCTGATTGAGGACAGAATACGTCACAAATGTCTAAAAAATGCCATCCGATTTTCTCGGATGGCATTTTCTTATGCAGGGAAATAGGAATTATTGCGCAATCGCGGCGAATGCCTGCTTCAGATCGTCGAGAATGTCGTCGACATGCTCCAGACCGACAGACAGACGCACCAGACCCGGCGTGATGCCGCAGGCAACCAGCTGCTCATCGCTGAGCTGGCGATGTGTTGCCGTCGCTGGGTGCAGAATGCAGCTGTGAATGTCCGCAACATGTACTTCCAGCGAAATCATCTTCAGACTGTCGATAAACTTCGCAGCGCGGGCGCGGCCGCCCTTGATAGAGAACGAGATGACACCGGCAGTGCCTTCCGGCAGGTATTTCTGCGCCAGCGCGTGATATTTGTCGGACGGCAGGTTTGGATAATTGATAAATTCTACATCCGGCTGCTGCTCTAAGAACTGGGCAACTTCCAGCGCGTTTTTGCTGTGCTGACGAATACGAAGCGGCAGAGTCTGTAAGCCGAGGTCGAGCAAAAAGGCTCCCATTGGCGTCTGACAGGTGCCCAT
>NZ_JBNMHC010000195.1:0-4239 GCF_050872565.1 Butyricicoccus sp.
ATCCATGAGATGAAGCTGATCGTTGACCTGATTTACCAGTCTGGTTTCGAGGGCATGAGATACTCCATCTCCAACACTGCTGAGTACGGCGACTACGTAACTGGTCCGAAGATCGTTACCGCAGAGACCAAGAAGGCTATGAAGCAGGTTCTGTCCGACATTCAGGATGGTTCCTTCGCAAAGGAATTCCTGCTTGACATGAGCCCGGCTGGCCGTCAGGTACACTTCAAGGCTATGCGTAAGCTGGCTGCTGAGCATCCGTCTGAGACCGTTGGTAAGGAAATCCGTAAGCTGTATAGCTGGAACAACGAGAACGACAAGCTGATCAACAACTAATCCGCTTTTGCCAATATATAAAAGAGGGACATCACATTGTGTGGTGCCCCTTTTTTATGTCAGGAGGAATCACATGAATGCAAAAACAATTGGACGGGAGTATGCTGTTTTGCTGCTGCTCGGCCTGCTAGGTATTCCCATTGGCGCGGCGATTGGTGCAGTGGATGTTTTGTTTGGGCGCGTGCTGCTGGCTGTCAGTGCCGTGCGCACAGCGCATGTCATACCATTGGTTCTGTTTTTGGCACCGATTGGCGTACTGATTGTGTGGGCGTATGCCAAATATGGCGGCATCAGCAGCAAAGGAATGTCCTTGGTGTTTGATGTCGGTCATGGAACCGAGAAAAATATCCCCCTGCGGCTGGTTCCGTTTGTCATGGTCAGCACATGGCTGACGCACTTGTTTGGCGGCAGTGCAGGCAGGGAAGGCGTTGCAGTACAGCTTGGCGCGGCAATTTCCCATGGATTCGGTAAGCGGCTGGAAGCGTATATCCCCGATGCTTCGCGCATTTTTCTAATTACCGGTATGGCGGCGGGTTTTTCTGGACTGTTTCAGACACCGATTGCCGCGACAGTCTTTGCGATGGAAGTACTGTCTGCAGGCAGTTTGGCACTTGCGGCATTGGTTCCGGCGGTGACAGCATCATTTACCGCGTGTTGGGTGTCTAGTGCCTTGGGATTGGAGAAATTTTCCGTTGCCATTTCAGCGGATATTTCGCTGAATCTGCCAGTCTTGGGAAAATTGGCAGTGCTCGGTGTGCTGTTCGGCTTGACAGGCGGTGTTTTTGCATGGGGACTGCGCCGAGCAAAAGCTTTGGCGGCACAAAAGCTCCAACATCCGCTTGTGCGCATTGCGGTCATGGGTGCTTGTCTGAGTGCTTTGCTGCTGCTGTTCCATACAGGACGGTATTGCGGCTTGGGAACGAATCTGATTTCCGCCTGCTTTTCTGGACAGACGGTGTACAGCTATGATTGGCTGCTCAAACTGGTGCTGACAATAGGCACGCTGGCGGCAGGCTATCAGGGCGGAGAGGTAACGCCGCTGTTTTCGATTGGTGCGACGCTG
This sequence comes from Butyricicoccus sp., assembly GCF_050872565.1. Taxonomy (GTDB): domain Bacteria; phylum Bacillota; class Clostridia; order Oscillospirales; family Butyricicoccaceae; genus Butyricicoccus_A. The sequence continues at coordinate 1,400 of NZ_JBNMHC010000195.1, forward strand.
GGCGTGCTGTTGTCCGGTATGGTTGGACTGCCGGTATATTTGACTGCCGCGCTCGGCTATGCGGCGGTCTTTGGCAGCGCGACCAATACCGTTTTGGCGCCGGTATTCATCGGGGCAGAAGTGTTTGGTATGTCGAATTTGCCATACTTTTTTATCGTGTGTGCGATTGCATTTGCCTGCAACCGCAACGCGTCTATCTACACCAAACAGATTGTTACACCATTTTGACGGAGAACAGAAAACTTCCTGCATGAGCAAAGATAGGCGTCTTGCGAAAATACACAAAAAACAGAGGAGAAATCCTCTGTTTTCTTGCTTTTTCTCGATGATTTGCACCGGTTTGCATGTAACGTTTGGTGCATTGTTACAGATAGAACCTGAATTTTTGCCTGCGTATTTGGCATGGTATGCATTTGTTACAAATACAGTCGAAATTTAATTGGGAAGTTTGAACAATTTCGAGGTTGCATTTTTGTTGTAAATGACTATAATAAGAATTGTTAAGAGGAACGAAACAAACAGAAGAACCTCTTAACAAAAATGTTTTTTCATTTTTATTTTACCTTCCTTTTCTACTTTTTTTACTATATTGTGTGGTCTGGGATTGCTATTCTTCGTATCTCTCTATCTCTCCTTTCCTTGTTGTTGAAAGAATAGTTTCTCTCTCTTATTCCGCAGACCACAAAAAAAGATTCCGTCCAAATGGGGGACGGAATCTTTTTTTGTTTACTTTTTTTCAGCGTCCAGCGGAACCGTTTCCAATGTTTGTTCTTCGGATTCCTGCGGAACACCCTGCATCTTGTGCAGATTCTCGATGTGCTTGTCCAGAGCTTCCATCTCTGCTAGATAAGCATCGACAGCCTTTTTCTTCTGCTCATAGGTGCCTTTGGCGAACGGAATGCGCAGATGCGGCTCGGCGTATTCGCGGCTGATAAAGAAACCGGCAGCGGCACCGATGATCTGCCACCAGCCGACAGCACCCTTTGTCATGCCCAAGTCAAAGACCTGATTGATGACGCCGTATGCAATCATGCCAATGCAGAAAAAAATCAGCGTCAGATAAAAGCGCAGTGCGGGCATATTCCACAGCGTGACTTCGGTTAATTTGGGCTTTAGCGCGATGTAATCCGGATGATCGGGAAAATCCGGGTCAATCTCCGGCTGTTTTGCTTGTGTTTGCTCCGGTTCGGAAGCTGATGCAGCTTGCTCCGGCAGATCTGCGGTCAAATCCCGCAGCTTGGCTTTATCAATGTTTTTGTCGTGCATTTCGTCTTTGAGTTGACTGAAAAAGCTCATACGTATCGTCTCTCCCTATTTTTTTCAAACCAATATTGTTTCGCTATTAGTATAGCATACTGCACAAGAAATGTGTGAATAAATTGGAAATTTACCGTGGATATGCTGCGCGGTATCGCTGCATCACTTGTTCTAAGCTGTGGACACCGGTGGAAGCACCGATAGATTCAACCGAAACCGATGCGGCGGCATTGGCGAAGCGGGCACAGTCGATAAAATCTCGACCATCCAGCAGTCCGGCAAAAAATCCTGCGGCAAACGTGTCTCCGGCACCTGTCGTATCCACACAGTGCGTGTCTGGGCAGGCTGGTACTTGTACGCGCAGACCGGTTTGGTCTGCGAGCAGACAACCGTGTGCACCCAATTTGATGATGACATGTCGCGCACCGGCTGTGATGAGACGATCTGCCATGCGCATGGGATCGGATTCTTCGGTCACGGCACCTGCTTCCGCTTCATTGGCAAACAGATAATCTAACTGAGAAAACGCTGGTGTCATTTCCGGCAGGCGTTCGCCGTGTTTGGGTAAGGTCATATCTGCACAGACGAGCAGCCCTTGCTGCCGCACGCGCTGAAATAGCTGGGCGAGCTGGTTCGGGTAGATTTTTGGAAACACAAAAATGCTTGCAAAACAGAAAATAGATGCCCCGCGCAGAGATTCGATTGTGATGTCCGCAGCTTCCAACGCGCGCAGACTGCCGTGAGGATTGGTGAAAAAGCGGCGTTCTCCCTGTTTGTCTACGAGAACGACATTGACGCCGGTAGCGAGATCATCGTGTTCCTGAAAAAACGATGTGTCAATACCTGCTTGTAAACAGGTTTGTTTGATGTATGCTCCGGCATCATCGGTTCCGATGCGGGTGATGAGCCGTACTTGCTTGCCGAGACGAGATAATACCATTGCTTCGTTCATGGCGTCTCCGCCGGTCGTCAACATGATATTTTCCGCAGGAGTTGAGACACGGGAAAAAACATCCGGATCTGCCGGAACAACTGGTACATCGACAATAGCAGCACCGGCGAGAACAAGATCAGACATAAAAATACTCCTTTCCGGTTAAATGGGATTGCGCCGAAACGCAGCTGGGGTGATACCGGATTTACCGGAAAATGATGTAATAAAATTCGCTTCACTGTGATAACCGACCTGATAGGCAATTTGTTTGATAGAAAGATCGGTTGTCAGCAACAGTTCTTTGGCGGCATCAATGCGGCGCAAAGTAATGAATTCGTGCGGAGAAAAGCCTGTTTGTATTTTGAACAGACGCGATAGATGAGAAGGGCTTAAGCTGACAGAAGCTGCAATATCTGCCACAGAAATTGGTTCAAATAAATGCTGCATGATAAAATCCACGACTTGTGATACGGTATCTTTTCCGGATGGCAGTGAGGCTGTGCAGGGAAGAATGATTAATTCGCACAGCAGTCGATGAATTCGCTGCGATTGTTCCGTTTCACTCATGCGACCGGGCAGACGGAAACTGTGAATTAGCTGCATCATCATGTTTTTCGTGGCTGTAGATGACGGCGGCGTAAATGCAATA
>NZ_JBNMHC010000196.1:0-4205 GCF_050872565.1 Butyricicoccus sp.
GTTGCGGTATATAATCACTACAAGCGTATTTTCAAAGGCTCGGATGATGGCGTAGAGCTTCAGAAGAGCAATATTCTCCTCGTCGGTCCGTCTGGTTCCGGTAAGACTTTGCTGGCACAGACCTTGGCTAAGACGCTGGAAGTTCCGTTTGCGATTGCAGATGCGACGACATTGACAGAAGCTGGCTATGTCGGCGAAGACGTAGAGAATATTCTGCTGCGTCTGATTCAGGCAGCAGATTTCGATGTAGAGCGCGCGCAGCGCGGCATCATCTATGTCGATGAAATTGATAAGATCGCACGTAAGAGTGAAAATGCCTCCATTACCCGTGATGTAAGCGGTGAGGGCGTTCAGCAGGCACTGCTGAAGATGCTGGAAGGCACTGTTGCCAATGTTCCGCCGCAGGGCGGCCGCAAGCATCCGCATCAGGAGTTTATTCAGATTGATACGACCAATATCCTGTTTATCTGCGGCGGCGCGTTCAATGGTCTGGAAAAGATTGTTGAGAACCGCACCACAAAGAGCAGCATGGGATTTGGTGCGCAGATCAAGTCTAATACAGAAAAAGACATCGGTACGATTCTCCGCGATTTGGAACCGCATGATTTGATGAAATTCGGTCTGATTCCGGAGTTGATCGGTCGCTTGCCGGCGCTGGTATCGCTGGATTCTCTGGACAGAGAAGCACTGATTCGTATCCTCAAGGAACCGAAGAATGCGCTGGTCAAGCAGTATGAAAAGCTGTTTGATATGGACGGCGTTAAGCTGACCTTTGATGATGCAGCACTGGAGCGTGTAGCAGATATTGCATTGGAGCGTCAGACAGGTGCCCGCGGTCTGCGTGGCGTTATGGAAGATGCCATGACGGATATTATGTTTACCATCCCGTCGGATGATAACATTGAGTCTGTGCGCATCACCAAGGATGTCATTGACAAGAAGGGCAAGCCGGTAATCACGCTGAAGCCGCAGAAAACTGCTTGACAGAAGAGGTGAAATCGCGTGAAGGAATTTACTGAAAATCCGTATATCATTCGGAGCCTGTATATTCTTCCAGATGAAGAGCCGGTTGTGAAGTATCTCAACGGCACAGAAGCGCAGATGGAAGAACTGGTACACGGCAAGATTGCATCGGCAGGCATCGAAGAAGGCGTTTGTGTCATTCACAATGCGCTGAGCGAGCTGCTGAAAATGACGGAAAATCGCGTCATTGATGGAACGCAGTTCTACGGTCCGATGATTGTGGTGTCTTTTGACAATGTTGGAAACATCATTTCTCTGACAGAAGATGATGCGGAATATTTCGCAGAGCAGTTTGCTCTGAAAAAATAATGCTTTGCATGTTTCAGCCTACAGACCTTCTTTTGGCGTCTGTAGGCTGTTTTTGTGCGTGAATTCCTCCTAAAATAGTATAATATGAAAAAATGCACCAGATTGCACGGAGAAGCATGAAAAAATACTGGTATATTTAGGAGATTTCTCCATATATCAGATTTCTCTGAGACTTGAAAAGCAGAATAAAATACTATATAATTTTAAGAAGTATGAAATATTGAAGTACAGTTTGTTCATTTGGACAGTAGGGACTTCGGATGAAGGCTGTACGCAGCGCTGGGAACTCTATCCCTGCCGCGCTGCCGGGAGGAGGTAAGATCAAATGTCCCAGATCGAAGAAGTGGTAAATGATACCAGTATTGCGTCTGAAGTGCTGCCGGTGCTGCCACTGCGCGGATTGGTAGCCTTTCCGGAAATGCTGATTCATTTTGATGTCGGTCGTTTGATTTCCATGAAGGCGCTGGAGCAGTCCATGCGAGACAATCAGCGTCTATTTCTGACAGCACAGCGTGATATTCGCACGGATGCGCCGACGACAGACGATTTGTTTGTCGTGGGTACGGTGTGCACAGTCAAGCAGATTCTGCGTTTGCCGGGTGATAACATCCGCGTATTGGTGGAAGGCTCGTACCGTGCCGGTGTGGAAGAATTTTCTAAGGAAGATGACGGCTGCATGTTCGCCCGCGTTTTCCGCATGGAAACCAATCCGGGACGAGTAGCAGAGCGCCGCAAAGAAGCATTGGTACGTGCTTTGCAGGACCGATTTGAAGAATATGCCGGACTGGCACAGCAAGTAACCAATGATGTTGTCATGACGGTGCTGGACGGCGGTGAGCCGGGCTATCTGGCGGATTATGTTGCACAGAATGCACCGCTGGCATATGAGACCAAGCAGGAACTGCTGGAAGAGCTGCACGATGTGCGCCGTCTGGAACGGATTATTCGTGTGCTTGGCCATGAAATTGAAATTCTTCAGATCGAGAACTCGATTCAAGATAAATTAAAAGAACAGATTGACAAAAACCAGAAGGAATATTATCTGCGCGAACAGCTCAAGATCATTCAGACTGAACTGGGCGATCAGGATCTCGGAGAAGAAGTTGAAGAATACCGCGAAAAGATCCGCGCGCTGCATTTGGATGAAGCGGCAGAGAGCAAGCTGCTCAAAGAAGCGGGTCGTCTGGAAAAAATGCAGTCGATGTCCGCGGAAAGCGGTGTGGTTCGTACATATCTGGATACCTGCCTGGAGCTTCCGTGGAATACCAAAACATCGGAGCATGTCAATTTGAAGCAGGCGCGCAAGGTGCTTGACCGCGATCATTACGGCTTGGATAAGGTAAAAGATCGCATTATGGAATTTTTGGCGGTCAAGTCTCTGGCACCGCAGCTCAAGGGACAGGTACTGTGCTTGGTTGGCCCTCCGGGTGTCGGCAAAACCTCCATCGTCCGTTCCGTTGCCGAAGCCATGAACCGCAAGTATGCGCGCATGTCGCTCGGCGGTGTGCGGGACGAGGCAGATATTCGCGGCCATCGAAAGACGTATATCGGCGCGATGCCGGGACGCATTATGACTGCTCTGACACAGGCTGGCAGCAAAAATGCGCTGATTTTGATGGACGAAATCGACAAGATGGGTGCAGATTCCCGCGGTGATCCGGCAGCGGCACTGCTGGAAGTGCTGGATGCAGAACAAAACAATGCGTTCCGCGATCATTATATTGAGCTGCCGTTTGATTTGTCCGATGTGCTGTTTATTACGACAGCAAATACCTTGGATACGATCCCGCGTCCGCTGCTCGATCGCATGGAAATTATTGAGCTGTCCAGCTATACCGAGCAGGAAAAGGCAGAGATTGCCATGCGGCATTTGCTGCCAAAGCAGCTGGAGCATCATGGACTGAAAAAGTCGAATTTGACGCTGAGCCGCGACACGATGGTATATCTCATTGATGCATATACGAGAGAAGCTGGCGTGCGCCGATTGGAACAGCAGATTGCAAAGGTTTGCCGTAAAGCTGCGAAAATCATTGCCGAGGATCAGCAGGAGCATCCGGATCGCAAGACGCGCAAGCGCGTGACGGTCAATCGCTCCAACATGGAGAGCTTTTTGGGAACGCCGCGATATAAGCGCGATAATGTCACCAAGAAAGATGAAATCGGTGTGGTCAATGGTCTGGCTTGGACGTCCGTCGGCGGCGAAATGCTGCAGGTGGAAGTCAACGCCATCCCGGGCACAGGTAAACTGGAAATTACCGGCAATCTGGGTAAGGTCATGACGGAATCGGCCAAGGCAGCAGTAACGTATGTGCGTTCTGCGGCAGAAAAACTGGGCATTGATCCGATGTTCTATAAAGAGAAAGATATTCATATTCATTTTCCGGAGGCGGCAATTCCGAAGGATGGCCCGTCAGCTGGTGTGACGATGACAACGGCGATTGCATCGGCACTGTCTGATATTCCGGTGCGCCATGATGTTGCCATGACTGGCGAGGTGACTTTGCGCGGTCGCGTGATGCCGATTGGCGGACTGAAAGAAAAGACCATGGCGGCGTATCGCTCGGGCATGAAGACCGTCATTGTTCCGGCGGAAAATGAACCGGATTTACAGGATATTGACCCGATTGTGCGCGAAAACGTGGAGTTTGTCATTGCAGAAACGATGGATACCGTACTTCAGACTGCACTGCGCCGCCCAGTCAAAGGCGAAAAGGCAGAGGCGTCCGTCGTGACAGATCCGGCACAGTCAGGAAAAACAGGTGCGAGACAAGGAGAATTATGCTGAACTTACATTTGGTAGAATTTGTGCGGTCTGCGGTCAAAACAGCAGATTTCCCAAAGGATAACCTGCCGCAGATTGCCTTTGCAGGCAA
>NZ_JBNMHC010000197.1:0-4193 GCF_050872565.1 Butyricicoccus sp.
CGTGATTTTGGTATCCGTTTTGCCTGTGCGAATGTCGTGCGCACCGCGCGTGACCGCTTCAATGCTGTCAGCCAGACGAATGCTGGCAATGAGCAGCGCAACAACGACAATCGGAGCGGGAAGCCATGCGGCGCACAGCAGCGGAACAAGAATGCTCAGCAGGATAAACCGGCGGCGCAGCGGGCTTTTGCGGAACTGTCGGTACAGCCACTGTACCGAGGTAATGCCGAATCTGCGGAGCAGCCGCCAAAGAATCCAGCCGTTGAGCCATTGCCGCGCCTTGATGCGGCGAACCTGTGACAGGAAGATGGTCAGGCATACCGCGGCAAAGGCGGCGGATGCCGCGCAGACAACGCTGTAGGTCCAAGCCAGCGACAAGGAAACCGTTGCATCATCGAAGTAATTCAGGAAAAATGCAATAACGCAAGAAAAAGCAAGGCAGGCACATGTGCCGAAAATGATCTGTGCTTCTGTCCAAATGTGGTCAAAGCCGATGAGATAGCATTCGTTGTCATCCGGCTTACGGCCTGCGCCGGAGCACAGGATGAAGATGCACAGCACAATGACAACAGCGGAGATTGCATAGACCATACAGAGATAAGACAACTGTTCGTGCATATGGCTCCAAGAAGCCGCTATTTGATTGTAGGCACCGAAGGTCAGTGCGCCGATTGCCGTGCCGCTGCGGTCGCTGTCCAATCGGTACTCTGAAGTGCTCAAAGACTGCAAGGCCTGTTCAACGGAGCCATCATTCGCGTGAAATTCTGCCCGGCTGGTTGTTGTTTTCAGCGACAGCGCGTATTTTGAGGGAGACAGCAGCTGTGATTCAGCTTCTTCCTGTGTCGTGCCATCCGGCAGAGAGGTGACAACGTCTCCGGTCGCCTCATTGATGGTATAATACGCAAAGGCTGTTTTATACTGCTGCAGCTCCTCTTGGATGTCGGAGATATTGCGCAGATGTTTGTTGACATATTTGGTCCGGCACGCCTCATAGGCAGCTGGATGATGGGTCAGCCAGTTCTCAAATGTGTCTGTCGAAAAATAATCGTAGTCACTGCGATAGTAAGCAACCATCACGGCGTGAACGGTCTCAGCGTCCAGTGTCGGCGCATTTTCGTCATAGCTCACGGTATCTTCTGTATCTTCTGCCTGTGCATCATCACTTTCCTCATATAAGGAGACAAGATCGTCGAGAAGATCCGCAGGCTTGACAGCGTTTTGAATGCCTTCTGCTGTGCTGCCGGATTCTTGGGCGGTATATAGTTCGGAGAGCGGACCGTATAGCTGCTGCGCGAGAAAGTCGGCGGTCGGTGTCTCATGCGTGAGCACATCTCCCATCGGAAACCCGCCGTAACCGTACGGCGTGACTTGCGCGAGATCCTCTTGTTGGATATTGTACATGGCATATACCGTCATACCGGCAGATGCCGCTGTCATCGCGAGGATGAGCAGCCAAGATACAGCTTTAACCCAGCTGTTTCGGGTGAAGTTTTTCCATTTTGTAGCCAATTCCCCACACCACCTTTAAATATTTGGGTTCTTTCGGATTGATTTCGATTTTTTCTCGAATCCGACGAATATGGACAGCAACAGTATTTTCTGAATTGTACGCGGGTTCCTGCCAAACCGCTTCATAAATCTGTGAAATAGAGAACACTTGCCCTGCGTGCTGGGTCAAAAACAGTAAGATGCCGTACTCACGCGGCGTTAAATTGACGGGATCGCCGTCGACGGTGACGGTTTTGGATGCATCGTCAATGACCAGCTCGCCGGTTCGATAGACGGCGGCAGTCGGCGTCTGATGCATTCCGCCGAGCGAGGTATATCGCCGCAATTGCGATTTAACGCGGGCGATTAGCTCCGCAGGCTGGAACGGCTTGGTCATATAGTCGTCCGCACCGGCAGTCAGACCGTCGATTTTGTCGATGTCTTCACTCTTTGCCGAGAGCATAATGACCGGAATGTTGTGCGTGCGGCGCAAAATCTCTGTCGTCTGGATGCCGTCCAGCCCTGGCATCATGATGTCCAGAATGAGCAGATGGAAGGTCTGCGTGCGGCAAAGCTCCAGCGCTTCGGTACCATCGTGTGCTTCCACGGCTTCGTATCCAGAAGAGCGGAGATAAATGCCAATGGCGCGCGCAATTTCGCGGTCATCGTCGCATACTAAGATGCGGTAGGTCATACTGTGTGTCCTCCTTGCTGTCTATGGGTATAGGATACAATGGAATCCTTTCAAACTAGCGTATAAAAATCTTAACATTTTCTGAAGAAAGATACAAATAAAAAAGCAAAACCCCGCGGGGAAACCGCAGGGTTTTGCTTTACAAAGAAAAGAGATAGGAAAAATAGGTATGAAAAAATAGGTAAAAGCTAGTTAAGGGTAAGAAGCGATGGAGATTTCCATGTTGTGATGGAACTTACGACGTTCTTTGCCGGTTGTCTGAGCACTTGCGTTTGCAGAGGCGCGTTCCTGATTGATAACCGAGTTGATCTCGTTGACCTGACCGGACTTTGCCATGTTGTGCAGGGTTCCTAAAAGACCCATTCCAATTCGCTTCCTTTCTGAAAGCAGGATTCGCATATCGTTGCGTTTTCGCTTTCCTTGCTTAGTATAATAGACTTTTTTCGAGGAAATGTCACGTGGCATTTTGACCGAAATATTGAAAAAATTGAAGGAATTTGTTTTACAGGTTTTACAGAAATTTGACATCGCAGACTTGAACAGTCGGATGAGAGCAAAAATAACGAATCATTCACGATGTAATGTAAAGATTGTGTTAAGAAATAAAAGAAAAGTTTCAGTTAAAAAGTGCGAAAGTTTAGTAAAAATACAAAAATAACACAAATAAGTTGCTTTAAATACCTAGGGAGTAGAAAAATAATTAAATAGAAAAATTTTATAGAATTTGGAAATTGAAGGTACGAAAATCTGCGCTTTCATTTTGAAAGTCAAATGATCTAGACTTCAGAGAGCAAGAATGATAAATAAATTTCTTTTTCAGAGAAAAATTGTGCAGTTTTGGGACAAGATTTTATAACTGCCGGTGCGAACCGTTTCCTCTTACGCGCAAAAAAATCGCCAGAACCGGAAGCACCTGTTCTGGCGATTTCGTGTTATCGCTTTAAAAATTCGTGAAATTCCGTGAGATCGGAAAAGATGTGTACGGCGAGCTGCCGCATTTCTTCGGTCGGCGGCAGAAGATCCGGTACCATGATCGGCATCATGCCTGCGGCGTGCGCCGAGCGGATGCCGTTATAAGAATCCTCGATGGCATAGGTCTTGGCAGGGTCTGCGTGCATGGCGCGGCAGGCAGTCGCATAAATATCCGGGGCAGGCTTGCTGCGCGTGATTTTGTCGCCGCCGAGTACGTAATCAAAGTAGGACAGCAGTCCTCTTGCGGACAGCTCCTTTTCGACAACTTCCTGTCTGGTGGAAGAGGCGAGTCCGAGCGCATAGCCGTTGTCTTTCGCCCAATGCAGCAGCTCTCGTGCACCGGTCTTGACCGGCACGCCTTCGGCATCGTCAATTTCATGATAGCGGCGGCTGGCGGCGCTGTTAAATTCCTCTGCCGGAAAATCTGCACCGTAACGCTTGCGCAAAATCTCGCAGGTATGTACGCGCGTCGTGCCGACGGTTGCTAGGAAGACCGGATCAATCTCTTCCGCGTGAAATGCCGGGGCAATATCGTGCCAACACCGCCGCACAACCTGCTCGGTGTCGAGAATGATGCCGTCCATATCAAAGATCAACGTTGGCTTGGTTTGGTTCATTGTTTAAAATCCTCCGAATCATGGTGTACAGCAGGGGTTTCATGTGGTCAATCGAGTCGGGAATCTGCTCAATGATGCTGGAATAACAGACCGTTCCGCACAGCTCGACAATAATATATACCATATTAAATAGCTCTTGTTGGGTATGGTTTTGAGAAGCGGGAGATGCCAGCAGCTGTTCGAGCAATTGCTGCTGCAGCATATCGTTTTCCGGCTGCTCTAAATTGTGCTGCACCATAGACCAAGTAAAGTTGCGCCGAATGAGACGCAGGCTGTCCTTGTGCGTGGAAAAATACGTGATGATGTAATCGACAAACAGAATGACGTTTTCTGTGAAATCCTCTGTGCGGTGCTGCTCGGTGTGCTCGTAGGCGAGCGTCAGAATATGCCGCCCGATCTGTAAAATCAAGTGTTCGAGCAGC
>NZ_JBNMHC010000198.1:0-4166 GCF_050872565.1 Butyricicoccus sp.
CGGTGCGACACAGATCACAGTTGAATTGGAGCATGGCGGCATCACATATTTGCGTGTTCGCGATAACGGCTGCGGCATGGCACCGGAGGACGCACCGATTGCGTTTCGCCGCCATGCGACGAGCAAGATTCGCACGCGGGAGGATCTGAGCAGCATTGGCACGCTGGGATTCCGCGGCGAAGCACTTGCTGCCATCAGTGCCGTTGCGCGCGTCGAGCTGTTTACCAAACAGACCGGATGCATGGAAGGCGTTCATGTGGCGTTGGAAGGCGGAAAAATGACGGCAAATGAGCCGGCAGGCTGCCCGGACGGCACGACATTTCTCATCCGCGATCTGTTTTACAATACACCGGCGCGCATGAAGTTTTTGAAAAAAGACTTTACCGAGGCGGGATATATTTTATCTGTGGTCGAGCACGCCGCAGAAAGCCACCCGGAAATCAGTTTTCACTGCATTCGGGATGGAAAGAATGTGTTCCACTCTCCGGGAAACGGCAGCTTGAAAAATGCGGTATTCAGCGTATTTGGCAAAGAGCTGTCTAAAAATCTCATCGAGATGCCAGAGCATACACTTCATGACATTCGGGTTTGGGGATATATCTCCAAACCACATGCGCCGCGCTCCAATCGAACCTATCAGCACTTTTTCGTCAACGGACGATTTATCAAATCCAAGCTGATACAGGCGGCGATGGAGGAAGCATATCGCAACAGCATTATTACCGGAAAATTCCCCTATGGCTGTATTTGCCTGGAATTGCCGCTGGGACTGGTAGATGTCAATGTCCATCCGGCAAAGACAGAAGTAAAATTTGCGGAGGAGAAAAAAGTATTCTCCGCGGTTTACGCCGCAGTGAAAAATGCGCTGGCGGGAGAAGAAAATATTCCGGAGATTGAGGCGAAGCCGCAAAAGCCGCTGGCAGAGGTGCTGCCGACCCGGCAGCCGGAGCCGAAAGAAAAGACAGAAGTTATTTCTCGCTCGGCAATTCGCATGACACCGCAGCGTTCGGAACCGATGCACACGAAGATTGACCGGCTGGAGCAAGAAAGCACCTATCAGGCAGCTCCGGTGTCCAGAGGCAGCGCGTCACCTGCACCAAAGCGTTCGAGCTTTTTACCGTTTATTGACGTGGATGACCGAGATGAGCGCGTGCTGAGCAATATTGGCACACCAAAGCCAAAGCCGACCATTAAACCGACAAGGCCGGATGTTTTTGCAGAGCCGGTGTCGCAGATAACAAAACAGAGTGAGAAGTTGTCGCAGCCGGAAGTAGAACAGGTTCCGGAAAAAGAACCTGTTTCGGAACCGCCGAAAGAAACGTTGCTTGATGATATGCCAAAGGCTCATGTGATTGGCAGCTGCTTTGACACGTATATTTTGGCAGAAGATGCAAGTGGCTTGATTCTCATCGATAAGCACGCCGCGCACGAGCGCATTTTGTTCAATCAGCTGAGAAAACAAGTGGATATTCCGACACAGATGCTGTTGCAACCGGTTGTGGTCGATTTGTCCGGCGAGGAATATGCGGCGGTCATGGATGGTATGGAACAAATTCAATCGATTGGCTTTGCCATGGAACCGTTTGGACAGCACAGTGTTGCGGTGCGTGAAGCACCGGCATATATTGATGCCGGGGATCTGTCGATGACTGTCTCTGAAATGGCGCAAAAGCTGATGGATCGCCGCACGCCGGTACCCGACCGTCTGGATGATTTGATTCACACGGTTTCGTGCAAAGCGGCGATTAAGGGCGGCTGGAAAACCAGCATGGAAGAGCTGCAATCGCTGTGTGACCGCGTGCTGTCTGACCCAGAAGTGACCTGCTGCCCGCATGGCAGACCGGTGACAGTTCGATTGACCAAGTATGAGTTGGATAAGATGTTTAAGCGGGTGAATCAGTGATGAAACAGAAGCTTATTTGTATTGCCGGACCGACAGCTTCCGGCAAAACAGCATTGTCCATTGCGTTGGCGAAACAACTGGATACCGAGATTATTTCCTCGGATTCCATGCAGCTGTACCGCGGTATGGACATTGGAACAGCAAAGCCGAGTATAGAAGAACGAGATGGCGTTGTGCATCATATGTTTGATGTGGCAGACGCCGGAGAAACATTTTCTGTGGCGAAATATCAGCAGATGGCGGATGCCTGTGCGCAAGATATTTTGTCGCGCGGAAAAATTCCGATTGTGTGCGGCGGCACAGGATTGTATCTAGACGCACTCATTGAGGGCAGTGTATTTTCCGGTGACGAGACCAATTTGGAAGCGCGAGAAAAATACAACGCCATTGCGCGGGAACAGGGCGCTCATGCGCTGCATGAAATGCTGCGCGCTGTCGATCCAGTATCCGCACAGCGCATCCATGAAAATAATGTCAAGCGTGTTGTGCGGGCACTGGAAGTGTACGAGCAGACCGGCATGACGATTAACGAGTGGAACGAAAAGAATAAACGGCCAGAGCCAAAATACGATGCGATTTTGTTTGCGCTGTGTCCCTCTGACCGACAGATGCTGTACGACCGCATCGACCGTCGTGTCGATCAGATGGCGGAACAGGGACTTGTCGAAGAAACGGAACGCCTATGGAAGGGCGGAAAAATCGTTGGAACGGCGGGACAAGCCATCGGTTACAAAGAATTGGTGCCGTATCTGGAAGGGCGAGAGAGCTTAGACGTCTGTTTGGACACCCTCAAGCGGGCATCGCGCAATTATGCCAAGCGGCAGCTGACATGGCTGCGGCGAGACAAGCGCGTGCACTGGCTGCAATACGATGCGCCGGAAGATTTTTCCGGAATTCTTCAGCAAGTGACAGAAATTTTATCTGAACGTGGTGTAACATATTGAAAGTATCTCTATACATCACGGGAGGATTCTATTATAATGAAAACCGAAATCAATTTACAAGACACCTTTTTAAACAGGGCACGGCAGGACAGAGTTCCGTTGACGGTCTTTCTCACCAATGGATTTCAGCTGCGCGGTGTGGTGCGCGGATTTGACACGTTTGTCATTCTCTTTGACTGCGACGGAAAGCAGGAGATGATTTACAAACACGCCATTTCCACGGTGATTCCGCAGCGCAGACTGGAAATGAACGGCAGAAAGGAAACTGTCACGGCATAAGACCCTCTGTTCGGAGGAGTACTTTCTATGGCATTCAAAGGAAATCCGTTTCGGCGGAATGATTCCGATAAAACATCCAATAAAACATCCAATGTATGGCGGATCGGCGGGCTGCAACTCAACCGAGCACTTCGGATACCGATCATCATTTTTGTGATTATTTTTGTTTACAGCATTGCTGGATTTGCCATCAGTCATTACAATCCGGTCAAGACGACACCGGCACAGCAGGTATCTCTCGATGACTCTTTCTCTGCGAGCGGATATTTTATTCGACAAGAGCAGGCAGTAGATATTGCAGAAGGCGATACGGTGGAGTACAATTATTCTGATGGCGATAAAGTATCGAAAGGTGCGGCACTCGTCACCGAATATTCCAATCAGGATGCGCTGACTGTCAGTCGAGAATTAAAAAATATCACTGACAACATCGAACAGCTGGAGACATTCAGCTCGACATCTTCCACGACGACCAACTCCAGCCGTCTCAATCAGAAGATCATCGATCAGATGAATACACTGTGCGAGCAGGTAGAGAACGGTTCGCTGGGGCAGATTACCCCCATTACTTCCGAGCTTCGTCAGCTGATTTTAAAGAGCGGTTCGATTTCCGATAACAGCAAAGACATCAAAAAAGAGCTTGCCAGCTTGAAAAAACAGGCAGCTTCGCTGGAGTCGCGTCTGGACGGCAAGACGACCAGCATCTATTCTCCGTGTGCAGGCTATTTTTGCGAGTCCGCCGATGGATACGAGAGTATCTTTACGCCGGACGTTGTGGACAACCTGACGTTGTCCTCGTTGGAAAAGCTGGGACAAAAAGAGCCGAAATCAACATCCGGCAAGGGAAAAGTTGTATCCGGATACGTTTGGTACTATGCGGCGAAGGTCAGCGACACAGACGCTAAGAGCCTCAAACAGGGCAATACGGTCAAGCTTCGCTTTTCGCAGGTAAACCGAGATGTCTCTGCGACGGTGCAGGCAGTGCGCGATGATGAGAGCAGCGACAGCACGCTGGTCATTTTCCAGTCGGAAGATATGGA
>NZ_JBNMHC010000199.1:0-4089 GCF_050872565.1 Butyricicoccus sp.
AGCCACGGCTGTTTAGGATAGAATCCCGTCAATCTGGCGGGACGGCGTTGATTCAAAAAAGAGGACAGCGTCGAGAATCAGAAAGGATGGTACGGTTACATGCCGCAGGATTACAACAAGACAATCAATCTTCCACAGACTGATTTTCCGATGCGCGCGGGTCTTCCGAAGCGCGAGCCGGAATTTTTGGAGAAGTGGGAGAAAGAGGATATTTACCATACACTGATGGAGAAGAATGAGGGTAAGCCGCTGTTCATTCTTCACGATGGCCCTCCGTATGCAAACGGCAACTTGCATCTGGGTCACGCACTGAACAAGATCCTCAAGGACTTCATCGTGCGTTACAAGAACATGGCTGGCTTTAAGGCTCCGTATGTACCGGGCTGGGATACTCATGGTCTGCCGATCGAGCGTCAGGCAATCGCTGCCTTTGGTCTGGACAGACATAAGGTCAGCAACAAGGACTTCTGTGACAAGTGCAAGGAATTCGCACTGGATCACGTAGATACACAGCGCACCCAGTTTAAGCGTCTGGGCGTTGTCGGTGATTGGGATCACCCGTATCTGACCCTGACCAATGATTTCGTTGCCAAGCAGGTTTCTGTTTTTGGCGAGATGGCAAAGAAGGGCTATATTTACCGCGGTATGAAGCCGGTATACTGGTGCCCGCACGATGAGACCGCTCTGGCTGAGGCTGAGATCGAGTACAAGGACAACAAGTGTGCGTCTATCTACGTCAAGTTCGCTGTCAAGGACGACCAGGGCAAGATCAGCTCTGTTATCGGCACGACAGAGAATGTATACTTCGTCATTTGGACGACCACCACATGGACTCTGCCGGGCAACCTGGCAATTTCTCTGAATCCGCGTTTTGAGTATTCCTTCGTCAAGGTACCGAACGGTGAGATTTATGTTCTGGCAACTGACTTGATTCCGTCTGTTGCTGCTGCGGCAAAGATTGAGTCTTACGAGATTCTGGGCACCATCATGGGCTCTGAGCTGGAGTACGTGACCACTCAGCATCCGCTGATGGATCGTGAGTCTCTGGTTATCGTTGGCGATCATGTTACGCTGGATGCCGGTACCGGCTGTGTACACACCGCACCGGGCTTTGGTGCAGAGGACTTTGTTGTTTGCCAGAAGTATCCGGAAATCCCGATGATTGTTCCGGTAGACAGCAAGGGTATGACCACTGCGGATGCAGGCAAGTACGCTGGTATGTTCTATGAGGATACCAATCCGATTATCCTGCATGATCTGACTGAGAAGAATGCGCTGCTGGCTGTTGAGACCATCGAACACTCGTATCCGCATTGCTGGCGCTGCAAGAAGCCGATTATCTTCCGTGCTACCGAGCAGTGGTTCTGCTCTGTCGATGCCATGAAGGACAAGGCTGTAGAGGCTTGCCACGGTGTCAAGTGGATTCCGGCTTGGGGTGAAGACCGCATGACCTCCATGATTCAGGAGCGTTCTGACTGGTGTATTTCTCGTCAGCGTACTTGGGGCGTGCCGATCCCGATCTTCTTCTGCAAGAAGTGCAAGAAGCCGCTGATTAACGATGATACCATTTCTGCTGTTGCTGCTCTGTTCCGCGAGAAGGGCACCAGCGCTTGGTTTGATACCGATGCTGCTGACATTCTGCCGGCTGGCACCAAGTGCGAGTGCGGCTGCTCTGAGTTCACCAAGGAAACCGATACCATGGACGTATGGTTCGATTCCGGTTCTTCTCATGCAGCTGTTCTGGAAGAGCGCGAGGAGCTGGCTTACCCGGCTGATCTGTATCTGGAAGGCAACGACCAGTATCGCGGCTGGTTCCAGTCCTCTATGCTGACTTCTATCGCTACCAAGGGCGTTTCCCCGTACAAGACGGTTATCACCCACGGTATGATTGTCGATGAAGAGCGTCAGAAGATGTCCAAGTCTAAGGGCAACGGTATGAGCCCGCAGGAAATCACCCAGCAGTATGGTGCAGATATTCTGCGTCTGTGGGTATCTTCCTCTGATTACCGTGCTGACATGAAGATCTCCAAGAAAATGTTCAAGCAGCTGTCTCAGAACTATCTGAAGATTCGCAATACCGCTCGTTATATCATGGGCAACCTGAACGGCTTCACGCTGGATCAGATGGTACCGTATGACCAGATGCTGGAGCTGGATAAGTGGGCACTGATGAAGTGCAATGAGCTGGTTGGCCGCGTTCGCGCAGCATATGACAGCTATGAATTCCACGGCGTGATCCATGCGATTCACAACTTCTGCGTTGTAGATATGTCCAACTTCTATCTGGACGTTATCAAGGATCGTCTGTACTGCGATGATGGTCTGAGCCGTCTGTCTGCACAGACTGCCATTTATCGCATTCTGGATTCGCTGGTTCGTATGCTGGCTCCGGTTCTCTGCTTCACCGCAGACGAAATCTGGCACGCTATGCCGCACGCAGAAGGTGATGACGAGCGCAACGTTGTACTCAACGACATGCCGGAATACGATTCTGCTCTGAGCTTTACCGATGCAGAGACCCTCAAGTGGGAGAAGATCATTGCTGTACGCGATGATGTCAACAAGGCACTGGAGCAGGCTCGTGGCTCTAAGCTCATCGGCAAGCCGCTGGAAGCAAAGGTTACCATCACTGCTTCTGAGAACGCAAAGGAATTCCTGGATGGCTGCGGTCAAGATCTGGCAAAGCTGTTCATCGTTTCTGCCGTTGACGTACAGACCGGCGAGGGCGAAGGCGATTCCTATGAGGCACTGGGCGGCATGAAGATCGCTGTCAGCCGCATGGAAGGCGAGAAGTGCGAGCGCTGCTGGATCTATGATCCGACTGTTGGCAGCAATGCCGAGCATCCGATGCTGTGCGCACGCTGCGCTTCTGTGCTCAGCCACAAGTAAAAGTAACTATCACCGAATGTATGATTCGTGACGAAGAGGCAGAGGAATTGTCCTCTGCCTCTCTTTGTGAAGGGAGGAATCTCCTGTGTCTATGATTATGTATCTGCTGGCGGTTCTCATGATGGTCATTGTAGATCAAGCCGTCAAATATTGGGCAGTGACGATGCTGGCATCCATTGGCACCATTCCGCTTGTTCCGGGCGTCCTGTCGCTGACCTATGTGGAAAATCGCGGTGCTGCCTTCAGCATCTTAGAAAATCAAATCTGGTTGTTTGTCGCGCTGGCTGCCATTATTTTGTGCGCCATTGTCTATGCGTTGAGCAAAGATAAAATTCAGGCGCCGATTGGAAAAATCAGCTTGCTTGTTGTGGCTGCGGGTGCAATTGGCAATGTCATTGACCGCATTGTCAATCACTATGTTGTCGACATGATTCAGCTGGAATTTATCCGGTTTCCGATTTTTAATATCGCGGATATTTACGTTTGTGTGGGTATCGCGCTGTTTGCCTTTTATTATCTCTTTATCCATAAAGATCCGGAGGACGAGGAAAAATGAGACAACTTGTGCAGGTGACAGAAGCAGACTCAGGTAAGCGTATTGATAAGCTGCTCTCGGAACAGATGCCGGAACTGACGCGGTCTGCGATTCAGCATCTCATGCAGGATGGCTGTGTGACGATGGGAGACAAGCCGGTGAAAAAGAATGCCAAGGCGGCCACCGGAGATGTCATTGCTGTCGATGTACCGGAACCAAAAGAGGTTGCCATTGAACCGGAAAATATCCCGTTAGATATTATCTATGAAGATGACGATATTATCGTTGTCAATAAGCCCAAGGGCATGGTTGTCCATCCGGCACCGGGCAATTGGAGCGGTACACTCGTCAATGCGCTGATGTATCACTGCGGCGATAGCTTGTCCGGCATCAACGGTGAGATTCGCCCGGGTATTGTGCATCGCATTGATAAAGATACCAGCGGACTGCTCGTCGTTGCCAAAAATGACAAGGCACATCAGTCGCTGGCGGAGCAAATTAAAGTACATAGCGCGGGACGCCGTTATTTTGCTGTGGTCTATGGATGTCCAAAAGAAAACAGCGGCACGGTCAATGCGCCGATTGCCCGCCATCCGGTGGATCGAAAGAAAATGGCAGTTCTTGCAGGTGGACGCGAAGCGATTACGCATTATGAAGTGCTGGAG
>NZ_JBNMHC010000200.1:0-4052 GCF_050872565.1 Butyricicoccus sp.
TTCGTGCAAAAAGTCAATCAATGCGCCATCATCTGCCGCAGCCGGATTGAGCAGCACTTCTTTCGGTGTAAAGCGGCCGATTTCATTCATCGCATACACCGTCATGTCATCGCCGGACATATCCGTTGCCAGCATTTCGCCTGTTGTAATGTCTGCGAAGCAGATACCCGCGCCCATCGCGCCAAAATAGATAGACGCAATATAATTGTTGCAGTCCTCTTGCAGCATAGACGCTTCGATGACTGTGCCCGGTGTAATGGTGCGAATGATTTCGCGCCGCACCAATCCTTTTGCTTTTTTTGGATCTTCAGTCTGTTCGCAAATAAATACCTTGTGTCCATTCTTGACCAGCTTGGCAATATAGCTCTCACAGGAATGGAACGGGATGCCGCACATCGGTGCCCGCTCCTCCTGTCCGCAATTTTTTCCGGTCAGAACCAGATCCAGTTCTTTCGACGCAATCTTTGCATCATCATAGAACATTTCATAAAAATCACCGAGACGATACAGTAAAATACCATCTTGATTCTGATTTTTAATTTCAAAATACTGCCGCATCATCGGCGTAAGTTCAGCCATGATACCCCTTCCTAATTGCTCTGCCGTACAGTGCACGCAGAGAGGTCTTTGTAATACTTACATCGACAAAATCGCCGATATGCAGATCTTCGCCGGAAACCAGCACCAGCAGACCGCCGTCTGTCCGTCCGCAATGTGTATAGTCGCTGTCATCCTTGCCATTGGACAGACCGTCAATCAGAACACTCAGCTCCCGATCTTGATACGCATCCTGCCGCACCTGATTGATGGCCTCCTGCGTCTCCAGCAGACGATTAAAGCGATCCTGTTTTTCCTCTGGCGTTGCCGCATCCGGCATTTCCGCTGCCGGTGTACCGCTGCGCTTGGAATACAAAAAAGTAAACAACTGATCATACTGTCCCTGTCGTACAACGTCCAGCGTTCCCTGAAAATCTTCTTCGGTCTCGCCAGGGAAACCAACGATAATATCCGAAGACAGCACGAGATCCGGCATATATCGCTTTGCCGCCGCAATCAGCTCCAGATACGCCTCCTTGGTGTATCCGCGATTCATACGCTTGAGAATCTGATTGGAGCCGGACTGGAACGGCAAGTGCAGCTGATGGCTGATATGAGTTCCCTCTGCCATTGTGCGGAACAGCTTTTCCGATGCATCCTTCGGATGGCTCGTCATAAATCGCAGACGATATTCGCCCGGTACGGCATCCAGCCGCGCCAGCAAATCAGAGAAGTCCATATCCATGCCCAAGTCCTTGCCATACGAATTGACATTCTGACCAAGCAGTGTGATGTCTTTATAGCCTTCTTCTACTAAGCAGCGCAGTTCTGCCTCAATATCCTCCGGCTGACGGCTGCGTTCTCTGCCGCGCACATACGGCACGATGCAGTATGTACAGAAATTGTTGCAGCCGTACATAATGGACAGCCATGCATGGCAGCCCTCACCGCGCTGAACCGGCAGACCTTCAGCAATTTCACCCTTCGGGTCACCGGCAATCTCAAAAATGCGCTTGCTGCCGTTCAAACGGTGCAGCAACAGCTCCGGAAATCTCCACTGCATATGCGTGCCAAACACAATATCTACGCGCGGATAGCTTTTTTTGATTTTCTCGGTGATATGCTCCTGCTGTACCATACAGCCGCACATGCAGATAACCAGATCATCGCGAGTATCTTTTAAATGGGTGTACTTGCCCATCATGCCGAACACGCGCTTTTCCGCATGTTCACGCACAGCACAAGTATTGACAACAATTACATTTGCCTTGGTATAATCCTCGGTTCGCTGATAGCCCATATCGCGCAGCATACCGGCAATGCGCTCGGTGTCCGCTTCATTCTGCTGGCAGCCGAATGTCTGGCAGAAAAACCACTGCTGTTCCGGCAGCAGCGCATTGCGGCGGCTCACCTGTTCGATATAATCCAGCTGATGCGCAATCTGTTCCTTTGGTATTTGTCTTGAAATTGTATTTTTCATCCTATATCATCCAGTTTATCGAAATTCGTTGAGTTCTGCATCATATACCATCAGATGATGATAGTTTGCGCCGTCCGGCGTCAAATCCGGTAAATCGCGCACGATGGTCTTTGTGAGATATTCCGGGCTTAAATTGTTGTTGCCCGCGCCGAGAATGGCATAGCAGCGCACGCAGTCGGTATCCGGTTCCAACGTGAACGCCTTCATGTAGTCCTTGATATTGACCTCTTTTTCTCCGCGCTTGGATTTTTTCATGATGAGAATCTCGTCCTGCGCGAACAGCGCCTGTACACGCTCGCAGAAATCCGCCGGTACGCCGTTGTCAAACTCCCAAGTAATTTCAAACTTGGAGTACGCAATATCGCGCACCTTTCGTCCTGCACCATTCTCAATGGAATACATCTCCTGTACGGAAATGCCAGACGGGCACACCGCATTCATGCGCTGTACAGCGTCCTCCGGCAGCTGTTCTGCCGTACAATTAAAATCCAAAAACTCCCATTCGCCGGAGTATCCCGTGGACAGCGGCAGGGCAATGGAAATATAAATATGCTGGTTAAATCCTTCTGTGTACCACACCGGCAGCTTGGCACGGGTAATAATGCGCTGCATACAGTGCATCAAATCCAGATGAGAAATATATGCTGCTTCATCGGTCTTAGAAAATCGCATTCTTGCCTTAAACACTGCACGCACATCCTTTCAACAGGCTAGCTGCACCACAGCCAGCGCATTTTTCCAGACAAGACGGAGTCGGTTCCGCTCTGCGCGAACGCTCCCATTCTCTCTTGAGGTGTTCCTTTGTCGTTCCGCATCCGATGTGATCCCACGGGAACACTTCATCCAGCGGACGCTGCCGATTGGCATAAAACGCCGGATCCAGACCAACCGTCTGGAAGGCATCCATCCACTTCTCCAGCGAGAAGCAATCCTCCCAGCCGTCCATCTTGCAGCCAGACTTCCACGCCGTATACAGCACTTCTGCCATGCGGCGGTCTCCGCGGGCAAAAGCGCCCTCCAAAAAGCTGGTGTCCGAAGCGTGCCAGCGGAACGTGACATTTTTGGTCTTCATGACCTGACGCAGATATGCCGTCTTTTCGTCCAGCTCTTCCTTGGTCGCCTGTGCATCCCACTGGAACGGCGTCTGCGGCTTCGGAACGAAGCAGGACGTTGACGCGGTAATCTTGACACCGCGCGCCCGATTCGGCGTGGTCATGCGCCAGCGATACGCAATATTCTTGCAAAGCTGGGACATCTCGTCAAAATCAGCATTGGTCTCCGTCGGAAGACCCATCATAAAGTACAGCTTGACATTGTTCCATCCGCCCTCAAAGGCATAGGTGCACGCCTTAAGCAGGTCTTCTTCCGTGATATTCTTGTTGATAACATCACGCAGACGCTGACTTCCCGCCTCTGCGGCAAAGGTCAGACCACTCTTGCGTACCTTCTGTACGCGCTCCATCAGCTCCATGCTGAACGAGTCTGCACGCAGCGACGGCAGCGACAAGCTGACACGACGCTCTTCGCAAATGTCCAGCAAATCATTGGCCAGTTTCGGCAGCTCAGAGTAGTCACTGGTGGACAGCGACGACAGCGAAATCTCTTCATAACCAGAATTGTCCAGCACTGCTTTTGCCTGCTTGAGCAGAACATCTGCGCTCTTTTTGCGCAGCGGGCGATAGGTATGACCTGCCTGACAGAAGCGACAGCCACGCGGACATCCGCGGAACAACTCCACCATGGCACGGTCAAAGACAATTTCCGTAGACGGAACCACAAACGATTCCGGATAATACATATTATCCAGATCGCGCACGATGCGCTTCTGGACAAACGCCGGTGCGCCGTCTTTCGGCGTCACAGCCTTTACGGTTCCGTCTTCGTGATACGTCACATCGTACAGTGCCGGTACATACAAGCCTTCAATATGACATGCTTTGCGCAAAAATTCGTCCTTGCTCCAATTTTCCCGCTTCGCCTGACGATACAGATCGGTAAATTCGATCATAATCTCTTCGCCGTCGCCAATCTGAAA
>NZ_JBNMHC010000201.1:0-4051 GCF_050872565.1 Butyricicoccus sp.
AATGATAACAAAACAACAACATTTCTTAAGAAAACATAAAAATATGTAACAATCGCTTGCATTTGTCACCTAACAGTGCTATCATCTAGGCAATGAAAAGATCCAGATCGATCGCGAAGGAGTGACAAGTATGGATAAGAACATGAAAAAACGAGTCATCGCAGTCGGTGCCTCTGCCTGTCTGCTGTGTTCGAGCGGCGCATTCGCTGTAGAACCGAATCAGAATACAGATTCTACCGTTCCGGCAGCAGTTGCTGCTGCTGTAGACAATACCGGATCGCAGAGCCAGAATGCAGCGGCTTCTAAGACGGTATATGTTACCACGGATTTGAATGTACATGAGCAGCCGGACGCTTCGTCTAAGGTGCTTGGTACCTTGAAAAAGAATACAGCTGTTACCGTAACAGCAGAGAAATATGGCTGGTATACCATTACATTTAGTGGGCAGACTGCCTATATCAGCGCAAAGTACACGACGGATACCAACCCGTCTCAGCCGACGCCGACACCGACACCGTCGCAGACAACGACTGTGTACACTACGGCAAATTTGAACGTTCGTGCCCAGCCGAACAGCAGCGCAAAGATTTTGGGTTCGCTGGCAAAGGGCTCCAAAGTAGAGACTTATAGCCTGAAGAATGGCTGGTATGAAATCAAGTTCAGCGGTCAGACCGGCTATATCAGCGCACAGTATACGACGACAACCGCTCCGTCTCAGCCGACGCCGACCCCGACACCGTCGCAGACAACGACTGTGTATACCACGGCAAATCTGAACGTTCGCGCCCAGCCGAACAGCAGCGCAAAGATTTTGGGTTCGCTGGCAAAGGGCTCCAAAGTAGAGACGTATAGCCTGAAGAATGGCTGGTATGAAATCAAGTTCAGCGGTCAGACCGGCTATATCAGTGCACAGTATACCACGACAACCGCTCCGTCTCAGCCGACGCCGACCCCGACGCCGTCGCAGACAACAACGGTATATCCGAAGGAAGATCTGCGCGTTCGCGCTCAGCCGAACACCTCTTCGACGATTTTGGGTGTACTCAAGCAGGGAACTGCTGTGGAAACCCTCGGTGAAACCAACGGCTGGTACTTGATCAAGTACAACGGTCAGGATGGCTATATCAGCAAGGCATATACCACGACAGAAAAGCCAAATGCACCGACCGTGAAGTTCACGGATGTTTCGCAGAGCGATTGGTTCTATGAGCCGGTGATGTGGGCGGTATCCAACAACATCACAGCTGGCGTCAGCGATACCAAGTTTGCACCGAATCAGACTTGCACGCGTGCGCAGGCGGTTGTCTTCCTGTGGAATCAGGCGGGCAGACCGACTGTTTCCAGAAAGAATGCCTTTACCGACGTCAAGTCCTCGGATTGGTATTATCAGGCTGTGCAGTGGGCAGTATCGAAGGGAATTACCGGCGGTACGTCCAAGACGACATTTAGCCCGAATAAGACCTGCAATCGTGCGGAAATTGTGACCTTCCTGTGGAACCGGGCAGGAAAGCCGACGGTTTCGACAAAGAATCCGTTTACCGACGTCAAGTCTTCGGATTGGTATTACAAGGCTGTGCAGTGGGCAGTGGCAAATGGTGTTACCGGCGGTACATCTAAGACGACATTTAGTCCGAAAAAAGCCTGCACCCGTGCACAGATTGTGACCTTCCTGTATCATAATCGATAATCAAGCAATTTATTAGAGAAGCAGCTCTTCCGTTTGGAGGAGCTGCTTTTTTTTACCTTACAACAAAATAACAACAAAACAAAAAAGAACACATCGTGTGATGTGTTCTTTGATGGTATCCTGTTATAATCGGGGATTGAAATTACTCTGCAGTATACGGCAGCAGAGCGATGTGACGAGCACGCTTGATAGCCTCGGTCAGCTGACGCTGATGCAGGGCACAGGTACCAGTCATACGACGCGGCAGGATCTTGCCACGCTCGGACATGTATCTCTTCAGCTTTGCTACGTCCTTATAATCAATAGCCTCAACCTTATCTACACAGAAAGAGCAAACCTTTCTGCGGCGACGGCCGCCGCGATTGGGGCGATATTCTCTTTTTTCTTCAGCCATTGTCATAACCTCCTTGTTCGATAATCAAAACGGAACTTCGCCGTCATCATCGGAAATCTCAGAAAAATCCGAATTGCCTGCTGGCATATCAAAGCTTGGTGCAGGAGCGGACTGCTGCGGAGCAGCATACGGGTTCGGATTTGCATATCCGCCATTCTGCGGGTAACCGCCGTTGTTGTTCGGGTAGTTTCCGCCGCTCTCACGGGAACGCTTGGACTCGCCAAACTGTACCTCGTCTGCGACAACTTCAATAGATGTGCGATTGTTGCCGTTCTTGTCTTGCCAGCGTCTGGACTGGATGCTGCCCACTACTACAATCATCTGACCCTTGGTGAACCACTGCGAAACGAATTCAGCAGTACGTCTCCAAGCAACGATGTCAATGAAATCGGTCTGACGCTCTCCGTTGTTGCCGCTGTAGTTGCGGTCAACAGCAATAGAGAAGGTAACAACCGGAACATTGCTCTGTGTGTAGCGAAGCTCAGGATCGCGGGTAAGGCGACCCATAAGAATTGCCTTATTCAGCATATTCTGTCACCAATCCTTAGTCTTTGCAAACGATGATGGAACGCATAACGCCATCGGTGATCTTGTAAACACGATCCAGCTCAGCCGGGAAAGACGGCAGAGACTCGAACTCGATCAGGGTGTAGTAACCTTCACGCAGGTCGTTGATCTCATATGCCATTCTACGCTTGCCCCAGTCGTCAACAGATACTACAGTACCGTTGTCAGCGATCAGAGACTTGAACTTTTCCACGATAGCGGTGATTGCTTCCTCACCAAGATTCGGGTTGACAATGAAAATTGTTTCGTACTTACCATTTACCTTTGCCAATTTAAGCACCTCCTTCTGGCCTTTGGCCCACACCTTGTGTGTGAGCAAGGATACTTTACCAGTATAACGCTTTTTAGGCGTTTGTCAAGGGGTGATGCCAAAAAAAACAAAAAATATTTTAAATTTTTATCTTGACGCATCGCATACCCCTGTGGTAAAATACAATACAGATGCTAATGTGGCTCAGGGGTAGAGCAGCTCACTCGTAATGAGCAGGTCGTCGGTTCAAATCCGACCATTAGCTCCATGTGAAACCGTCTGTTTCGAAAGAAACGGGCGGTTTTTTGTATTTTCAGAGAAACTATATTTTAGAAACTGTCGGCTTTGTCCCTTATTGCCTTAAATTTCAAATTTATTTATTGATATGTGAAATGTATTCGTTTATAATAAACAGCAAATAGAGATGATATAATGGCGGCATCAGAAGGGAGCATGTACCATGAGCAACAAGGACAAATGTATGCAGCTGTTAAACGATGTTCCAGAGTACAAATTGGGCTATGTTTTGGCGTATTTGCAGGGACTTCTGGCGGATGAAACAGCAGATGATGCATTCTGTGAGCAGCTATACCATGAATACCTGAACGACACAGACCCAGAAAAGCATGATACAATCCCGCTGCAATCGCTGGCGGATGAGTTGGGGATTTCATTATGAGCTATCAGATTGTTATCGAGAAGCGAGCACAGAAGTTCATCCGCAAGCAGCCAAGACCACAACAGGAACGCCTATTACGAGCAATCAGTAAACTTCCCGAAGGGGATGTGAAGCAGCTGCAAGGCAATGACGGGCTGTTCCGGCTTCGTGTGGGAACGTATCGCGTTATTTATACCATTGACAACAATCGGCTTGTCATCACAGTTATTGACGCAGGAAACCGCGGACAAGTGTATCAAAACTATTAAAAGCAAAAGGGCAGCCCTCACATGGACTGCTCTTTTTATATGTTCAGCGGGAAAACAGAAAAAAACCCTCCCAGCAAGGCATTTACTGAGGAGAGGTTTTGCTGTCAAGCAGCTTGTTGTGCACACTGGGTGCGCTGCATAATCCAATTGAAAATCAAGCAGAAGCCCAAGGCGAACAGAACGCCAAATACATTCTGCATGACGCGCAGTCCCATTGCCGCAGGCA